>NZ_JBLUPI010000044.1:0-1059 GCF_048060015.1 Neisseria sp. S1 | reverse complement strand
CCAAGTTTGTGAAACGTATGACAGGCGTGGATTATCAGAACTGGCTGGATGTTGATAACGCATCAAAAGTGATTGAGCACCTGAAGGAATGGAAAAAACGGGTTGGAAACGGAGGCAAATAATGGCTGATACACGGATACCGGAACTGTTGTCGGACTTGGCGGCAAAAGTCAGTGAAGAAGTGTCACAAAAAGGCATGGATAAGAAATCGGCTAAAGCTGTAGGCGATAGTGTCGCCAAACGTATGGCTCGCGAATGGGGTGGTCAAAACATTTATATTCCGCAGGGCGTGTTGTGGGGCATCGATGAAAGGGACTTGGAGATTTTTGAAAAATTCGACGGTACCAACCAACGCGAACTGGCAAAGGAGTACGGATTTTCGGAGCAATGGATTTATCGTATCATCGAGCGGGTGCGTCAAGCTACAATCAAAGAAAACCAAGCAGACTTATTCGGTGATGGAGGTTGAGAATCTGCCAATGAATTAAATATAGCGGTCAAATCGTTTTTGACCGCTTTTTTACGCCGTTTTGGCACGCGGTCGGGGGTTTGCCTGCCTTAGAGCTGCAACGCGCTAAAAATGCGTTTTTTGACCGTTTTTTTAGGCAGCCTTTGGAGCTGTGTTTTTTAAACCCGTTTAAAAGATTTGAAATCCGCCCCAAGCGACAATCCCTGCAACAGCAAATGCAGGGATTTTTTTATGGCTTACGAGATTTTTCGCGCGGGTACGCATACCGACAACAATGGCAACAAGGTCACCATTACGGCTGCCGACCTTGCCGAGGCGGCGGCGTGTTACGACCCGAAGCTGCATGAAGCACCGGTAGTGGTCGGTCATCCTAAAACCGATGATCCCGCCTATGGCTGGGTAGGCGGATTAACCGTTTCAGACGGCGTGCTGTCTGCGGATTTTGCCCAAGTAGACGACGCTTTTGCCGGTTTGGTTAAGGCAGGCCGCTACAAAAAAGTATCAGCCAGCTTTTATCCACCCGGTAGCCCCAGCAATCCCGTACCCGGTAAATGGTATGTGCGCCATGTAGGATTTTTGGGCGCGCATCC
>NZ_JBLUPI010000043.1:0-1163 GCF_048060015.1 Neisseria sp. S1 | reverse complement strand
TTGACCGAAAATCTTTCCCTTTATTCTTGAAAGAATGCGAATTTCGTTTTAACTTTGGTACACCAAAAGAGCAACTTAAAATCTTGCGAATTTGGTGTGATATTTAAGGCTAATCTAATACAGCCCCAATAATTATATAAATAATATATGATTTTATCTAAGGCGGCTCTTAGGGTGTTGGCCTCGATTACGGGGCATATCGGCCACAATGGTAATAAAAAACACCAGTGGGGCTGCTGGTGTTTATGCAGGTTTATTTTCAGTTAAACCGCTTTGCTGTATTGCATAGCAAAATTTTGCATTTCCTATGCAGCCTGCGTCTTGGCTTCTTGCTTCTTCCGACGCTCTTTCAGGGTTTCGCGTATCATTTCGTTTGCCAGCATCTTTTGCTCGCCCTCAATAAAGCGTGCCAAAATTTGCTTAATCAGCGGCTGGTAGCCAATACCATGTAGTGAGGCAATGGCTTTTAAGTCATCGATCATGTCTTGTTGCAAACGAATTGATATAGGCTTCAAGCCTAATGCGGCATCTAGAACTTCGCCTGTTAAAGCAGATTTTTTTACATATGCTTCATCTGCGCCAAACTCGCGGTTTTCCCATTTCTCTACATCGTCATAGAATTTAGGGTTTGTCATGTTGGTGTTTTCTTATGCGTATTTGTTGTAAATGCGTATTTCTTCGCTGTTGGCCTCATACGCAGTTTTTAATACAATCCGGCCATTATTAAAGTCGTTAATAAATACAATTTTCAACAATCTGCCTCTGTTTGCTTCGGCAATAAACCATTGTGTAGGGGGTATAGTTTGGTTTTCTGCCCTACTATCCTCCAAAACCCGTTTTTCCTATTACTAAATGCTTCAATAACTTCAGTCTCACTTACTTGATGCTTGGTAAGTAGCTTTGCCTGTGTAACAGGTAGGGCGTTTGGCTGGTTAAGCTGTGTAGCTCTTGCAATAGCTCAATTGTCCAATCCGACAATGGAACTTCATGCGGTCTTGGCCGCTTCATTCTTTCGGCCGGAACGCGCCATAACTTAGCCTTGAAGTCGATTTCTGCCCACATACCGCCCCGCAATTCGGTATTACGCAAAAACACCAGCATAATCAACATCACGCCGATTCTGTTCTGCTGGTTCACATCGGCCACAAGCAAGCGGCGGTAAA
>NZ_JBLUPI010000042.1:0-1250 GCF_048060015.1 Neisseria sp. S1 | reverse complement strand
TACGCTGTTGGTCGTAGAGGCAGTAATTTTGCCGGGTAAGCCCAATGCAACCGTTATATTTTGCTCTAACGTGTTACCACCCGTTAGGCCGTTACCTGCAATGATTCGGACGGTTTTATCCGCCTTGTTTGCCAGTCCTTGGTCGGCTGCGGTTTTATTTTGGCCGATGCTGGCCACAGCTTTGGCCAGCTCGGTTTTCAGCCATAGCGTGCGATTGGCTAGTTGACGCGGAGCCAAGTTATCTACGCCATTCGGCCCACCCATTACAGGATCGGATGTCTCGACCTGATAAATGCCGGCTTCCCAGCGGTTGGTTTCTACTAAATTTGCCATTATGCGGTTCCTCGATTAAATCTGCCGTCGCGCAAAGCACGGCCGTTGTGTCTTAATGCGCTGGCTTGATAATCCAACGCAGCCAATACGCAGCGGGCGGGCGCAAACGCTCTTAGGGTGTGCCTCAACAATGCTGCTTGGTCATTGGTAATGACGTTATTCATGATGATGCGATAGTGCGCCCACCGGTCGCTGTGACCGTAGGCATAGCGACCATCGCGCACGATTTCGCCGTCATGCCGTTTGCCGCCCATACCTTCGATAATTTGCACCTCACCGAAGCCAAGCCGTCGCACAATTTCTCGGATGGCCCAGGGGGTACCCTTATATCGATGCAGCTCGTATGCGCCTTTAATCAGGCGTCGGCGCATTTGGTCGGACTCCGCCAACCAATAACCGTCCGCACCCAATATGCTGCGGCTCTCGGCCAATAAATCCAAATGCTCGGGTGCGACCAGATTAATCAGCCGGGGCATCAGCTTGGCTGCATCAATATCAGCTAGACGCAAGCCTAAATCAGCCAGCAGCTTGTAATGCTGATCTCTTTCGATGATGTCGGCGTAAGTTAATTTAGCCATCGGCGTACTCCGGTGCAGCGGTAATGTTTACCGATGTGCAACGCGACCACTGATTGGCCTTAACCACGCGCAGCGGCAGATTCTTCAGCACCACGTTATATACGCCAGGCACTTTCAGAGCCGTCTGAATATCCAAAGGTACAATGTCCAGTCCAAGCTTTTCACGGCGGGCGGATTCATATGCTGCCCATGACGCTTTAGCAGCCGCTACTGCTTCATCCGGATTTACCCCGGTAAACAGCACCAGCTCGGCGTCCAATGCATAATCCACAACGGTGGGAGCGGCCACCGTAACGGTGTCGCACAACGGCCGGATACGCTCATCAGATAAGGCTTTGG
>NZ_JBLUPI010000041.1:0-1250 GCF_048060015.1 Neisseria sp. S1 | reverse complement strand
TACGCTGTTGGTCGTAGAGGCAGTGATTTTGCCGGGTAAACCCAATGCAACCGTTATATTTTGCTCTAACGTGTTACCACCCGTTAGGCCGTTACCTGCAATGATTCGGACGGTTTTATCCGCCTTGGTTGCCAGTCCTTGGTCGGCTGCGGTTTTATTTTGGCCGATGCTGGCCACGGCTTTGGCCAGCTCGGTCTTCAGCCACAGCGTGCGGTTTGCCAATTCACGGGTGGGCCGGTTATCGATGCCGTTCGGCCCACCCATTACAGGGTCGGAAGTTTCAAATTGGTAAATACCGGCTTCCCAGCGGGCGGTTTCTGTTAAGTTAGCCATTATGCGGTTCCTCGATTAAATCTGCCGTCGCGCAAAGCACGGCCGTTGTGTCTTAATGCGCTGGCTTGGTAGTCCAACGCGGCCAATACGCAGCGGGCAGGAGCAAACGCTCTTAGGGTGTGCCTCAACAATGCTGCTTGGTCATTGGTAATGACGTTATTCATGATGATGCGGTAGTGCGCCCACCGGTCGCTGTGACCGTAGGCATAACGACCATCGCGCACGATTTCGCCGTCATGCCGTTTGCCGCCCATACCTTCGATAATCTGTACTTCGCCAAAGCCAAGCCGTCGCACAATTTCCCGGATGGCCCACGGTGTACCTTTGTAGCGGTGCAGTTCATATGCGCCTTTAATCAGGCGCCGGCGCATTTGGTCGGACTCGGCCAACCAATAACCATCCGCCCCCAATATGCTGCGGCTCTCGGCCAATAAATCTAGATGCTCGGGGGCGACCAGATTAATCAGCCGGGGCATCAGCTTGGCTACATCAATATCGGCTAGACGCAAGCCCAAATCAGCCAGCATCTTGTAATGCTGGTCTCTCTCAATGATGTCGGCGTAGGTTAATTTAGCCATCGGCGTACTCCGATGCAGCGGTAATGTTTACCGATGTGCAACGCGACCACTGATTGGCCTTAACCACGCGCAGCGGCAGATTCTTCAGCACCACGTTATATACGCCAGGCACTTTCAGAGCCGTCTGAATATCCAAAGGCACAATGTCCAGTCCAAGCTTTTCGCGTCGGGCGGATTCATATGCTGCCCATGACGCTTTGGCAGCCGCTACAGCTTCATCCGGATTTACCCCGGTAAACAGCACCAGCTCGGCGTCCAATGCATAATCCACAACGGTGGGAGCGGCCACCGTAACGGTGTCGCACAACGGCCGGATACGCTCATCAGATAAGGCTTTGG
>NZ_JBLUPI010000040.1:0-1325 GCF_048060015.1 Neisseria sp. S1 | reverse complement strand
GCAACAAAGATAAAGCGTACTTTGCGAGGAGGCGGCAAGTATAAATTAACGCAGGCTTTAAATTTGAGGGAGCTGCCGGTAGATATGCCGGACGCAGATTTTGTTGTGTCCGGAGATGGTCAAATCATCATCGGCGGTCACGCCAATAGTAGCTTTAACCCTAACCAAATCCTCGGCAAAGTGCTGCAGGGGGCGGTGAAATTTGATCCCGCACATTATACCAAGCCATCAGTGCTTTGTATCGGAGCAAAGGGACAGCACATCACTATTAAATATGTTGATTATCTACAATTTTGGATGAGTAGCGATCCAGTCACTTTCCCGCGAGATGCATCACAAGCCTATTCAACTTTTAACCTCCCGTTTGCGATTAAGATTACCGTGGACACAGACCAGCGATTTGCAGGCGGTGCAGCGGCTGATGGAGCAGCCAGTGCAAACCAATGGTTCAATGAGAATGTGTTGAATTTAAACCGTTGCTTTGCGCTGGAGATGAAAGGCAGTTACAGGCATAACTGTAATTATATTGTCGGAGGCAGTTTTGAGAGCACGGCATCTTATATAGATATCCAATCCGGTAATAAAAATCGGTTCGTTAATACACGTCTTGAGGGGGTCGGATTTGTCCGGTTTGGTGCAAATACCGAAGGCAATATTTTAGAGCGGAGTTATTTTGCTTCGGTAGCCGGGTTGCCGTTAACAGTAGAGGATAAAGGCGTGCTTAACCGGATTGAGACTGCTACGTTAATACAATCGGATAAACAGAGGGTACTTGATATTAATCCATTTACTCCGCGCTGGAACGCCAAGCCCATCCCCTATCATGTACAGCAAATCAGTACAACGATACGAGCGGCGACGGCGTATGGACAGATAGCGGAAACCGAAATGTTTGCGATGCGCGGCAAGGAAGACATCATCATTTTTGATTTTGATAACAGAGATAGCCGTTACCAAGTACGAGTGTTTGTGTACGACAAAAACGGTCGATTCATTAATCCTGCGGATTTGTCGATTTCGTCCGGTTTTTTAGTAACAGAGCAGAAACGTTTTGCTGGCGCGCCAAGTGGCGGGCAACGATACGGCAATCACCGCTTTATGATTTTGGCGGACGGTGTTTTTTATGTAAAGATCGAACTGGCGGCAACCGAGAATCGGCTAGAGGGAAAAAGCAAATATTTCACGGCTGATCTATATGCAGCGCGGCCACGCACACTATTGCAACGACAGGATATCCAGACAACGGGAAAACCGACACAGTACATCGGTTATCAGGGTCAGGTTATCCAATATAAAACCGGCCGCGCGCATGTCGATGTGCATAT
>NZ_JBLUPI010000039.1:0-1386 GCF_048060015.1 Neisseria sp. S1 | reverse complement strand
TCTGCTTCGTTTGCGATGGCGTCAATTAAATCGGATTTATTCATGTTGCACTCCTGTTAGTTGATTTACGGCAAACCGTGCCGCGCGGGTTAAATATCTTTCCTGTGTAGAATTTCGCTAATCATTGCCCATTGCCTTGGGCTGATTCTCTGCCCTAATATCTGGCAGGTATAACCGCTATCAGAGCGAAGTTCTATGTCTATTACTGCTGTTTTTTCAATTGCTAGTTCCTTTGGGTCAGTCATCATCACACCTTCGCAATATCCAAATTCATCAACTCGTAATCGCCCGCCGTATTGCGCGTATACACTCGGACAAAGGCTTTACTGGTCTGTACTTGCAGGCTGTCGCTCAACGCGTCCATCGCGCGGTGCCATTTTTCATCGTTGATTTGCAGGCGGCGCAGCCCCAAAACCCGGGCGGTGGAAATATTGCCTTCCTTATCCACATCAAACGCCGCGTTAATCAGCGTTTTCAATTCCGTGCGGCTGCCTTCCGTCCATTCGTTGATGCACTCGTCAATCAGAGCTTTCGCGGCCAGCAGGCCTTCGTCAAACATTAAGCTATCTTGCATCGCTAGTTGCACGCGGTATCGGCCGTCGAAGCTGTGCAGCGTGATGTTGCCCTTCTTGCCGCCCAATTTCACGCCATAGCGGTCGGCGGAGAGTTGGGCAAACGCGGCGATATCGTCCATAGCGGCGCGTTTGTATTCCGCCACATTGTCCTGCACCGCACGGGCTTTGGCGGCGATTTCCAACACCAAATCATCGCGCAGCAGGTCGATTTCCTTGATGTTGGCCAAAGGCACCAAATTACCCTTGGCGTCTTGGCGGTATTGGGTTAGATCAGTCATTTTTCTTACCTTTCATTTGCTGCCTTGCGGCGTAAATCTGTTTACATTCATCCACCGTGCGGTGGCGTTGGCCGTGTATCCAGTCGCGGTTCATTACCGGAGCATCTTTCAGACGGCCTACAATTGCTTTCGACATGGCTTTGCCGTATTCCGTCGGTTTGTGTTGCTTTTCTATTCTCGGCACCATGCTGACTGCCGGTGGCGGGAGCAGGCGGATAAACTCAGCGGGATTAGGCCATTCGGTCGCGGTTGCGGCTATTGTTTCAAATACGGCCCTAACGCGGTCAGCATCCTGCTCGGATTGCCATTGGTGTTTACTTAACAGGCCGTACCATATTTTTGCCACCGCCGTTAAGTCGGCTGCAGCAGGACGGCCTTTTAGATTTAGGGCCGATAACAACATAAAGCCCGCCGCAATTTCTTTTCTCAACCATTCAATTTCCCCCCTCATTTGCCCACTCCAACAATCCGCCCACACCTTGTCTCAGCTTGCTATCTGCTGGTTTGTCATCCTGCATCTGACCAACTGGCGC
>NZ_JBLUPI010000038.1:0-1488 GCF_048060015.1 Neisseria sp. S1 | reverse complement strand
ATGTACGCGAAGTGGTGCAACGCTGCGAGCTGGTCACTCTGCTGCCACTGACCGATGGCAAGCTCAAAGGCTATCTGAAACACAAGTTTGAGCGAGCAGGCGGCGACATCGCCAAAGTGATGGACGAAAGTGCCATTGATGCGATTGCCGACCGCCTGACGGTACGCAGCCGCACGGCAAAAGGCGCAGAACAGCACAGCCTGCTGTATCCGCTGGCGGTGAACAATCTGGTGAGCGCTGCCATGAATGAGGCAGCAGAACTGGGGTTCGATGTTGTCGATGCCGATGTGGTTCAGGGGGTGTGAGATGGAATGCATAAAAATTTTCGTAGGCCGCCTGCTGTTATGCATGCCGTTTGCTCTGATACTGGCTTGGGTTATTCCTGAACAGCCTGACCGGCAAATTTCAAAACATCCAATACAAACGGTACCGACAACAGGTGAAAAAAATCCGTGGGCAGCGATGCCCGATGAGGAGCTACCTCTCGGTGATGCGGAGGTGGCGAGATGAGGGAGCGCGACTACAGCAATATTAAAGCCAAAGTATGGCGCGAACAAACAGGCCTCTTATGTTGCGAGTTAAGCACTTTGGATGACCGGTTTATTTTGATGATAGTGTCAGCAGACAAAGGTGAAGACGAAGCCGGTTTGGTACAGACGGCATTGAATTGCTTGAGCCATAAGGATTTGGCTATGGCAGGTAGAAAGGTGGCATGAGATGGATCTAAAACAGTTAATCGAGCTGCAGCGAAAGATTGACAAAGCACTTTGTGATTTTGACGACAAAATGCGTGCTTATTTCCCGCCGGAGGCTTTCAAGCGACTGATTTGGGAAAGCCATCCGCAAGGGTTTGTATTTGAGTGGATGGGCATGCAGCCTGTATTCGAACAGTTTTTAAAAGAGAAATATCCTGATGTTTCCGCTGAATTGGAAGCGGCATTTAAAAGTTTTAAGGAACTGTCATGAAAGTACGTTGCCCTGCCTGTGGAGCCACCAGCAGTCTTGATGTCTTGATTGCCCACGACGAAGCCCGTAGCGCGCTGGTGGAGTTGTCGGGTATATCCGATGAACTGGTACGGTGCTGCCTGAAATACCTGACCCTGTTTCGGCCGGGTGAAAAAGATTTGACCTTTGCCCGAGTGGCCAAACTGGTCGGTGAGATTGCACCGATGATCAGAGCCTGCGAAATCACCCGTAATCGCAAAGCCTACCCCGCCCCGCGCGAGGCTTGGATTTGGGCATTCACCCGCTGCCTTGAAGCCCGCGATATGGGCAAGTTGCAAACCCCGCTGACCAGCCACGGTTTCTTATTGGAAAACATTACCTTTTGGACACCGGAAAAGACGGCGGGTATGGCAGTGGCGCCAGTTGGTCAGATGCAGGATGACAAACCAGCAGATAGCAAGCTGAGACAAGGTGTGGGCGGATTGTTGGAGTGGGCAAATGAGGGGGGAAATTGAATGGTTGAGAAAAGAAATTGCGGCGGGC
>NZ_JBLUPI010000037.1:0-1496 GCF_048060015.1 Neisseria sp. S1 | reverse complement strand
GGCGCGTCAATGGTAACCTTGCCCTTGGTCTGCACCACCACATCGCCGGATTTGCGGTTGTGCATAATCACCGTGCCGTTTTTAAACCGCCGCATCCACATATCTTTGCTCGCGGCAGGCGGCGTGTCGGCGGCGTTGTAGGTCGCCCCCAACACCACGCCGTTTTCGCCTCGCGCGTCGAGCAGACAGACTACTTGTTCACCTTCATCGGGCAAGGCGTAGAATTGATTACCGCCTGCAGCAGGAGTCAGCATCGGCAGCCAGTCGGTTTCCATGTTTTCCAGTGCGGGTAGCCGCACGCGCAGATTGTGTCCGGCTTCATCAACGGCTGAGACGATACCAAATTGCAGCGTGGCTCCAAAGTCATGATTGGGCAGCATCATCAGCTTCTTTCTCTTCCGGGATATATTCCAGCATTTTAATTTCAAGGTCAGTGGTGTAGCCGCTGCGGCGGTCGTATCGGTGCCGCGCCTGCTTAACCAAATAACGGCCGCTGAATTTGCCGTGTTTTTGGAGCAACACCACTTGCCCGGCCACCAGCTTGGCATGACCGAACACGGTCACATTGCCAGCGCATTGCTCGTCTTGGGCAGCAGCCAATGCGGCATCCGCCCGTGCGTTAACCTGCTCTTGGCTTTCGCCCTTGTTGGCAATGATTTTGAGCGTGTCGCCGGATGTGGTGCGTTTGGTATTTTTGCGGCGCGGTTTAGCCTTGCGTGTGGTGGTGCGGTTGGTTTTCGTTTTAGGATCATATCCCGACACCACGGCTTTATCAGGCACACCTTTAATCAGGTCGCGGATGCGGATATCGATAATATCTGCCGGATTCAATGCCGCCACCGGCTCGCGTTCGCCCAGCTTGGCATTACTCGTAAATACCAGGGTATCGCCTACGATCTTAAAGGTGTGGCCGTATTGTTTGGCCAAACGGGCTAGAAACTCAATGTCGCGCTCTTGATATTGGGTAACACGCTCAATATCAATATGTTCGCATTCACCATCTACCTTGAGTTTTAGACGCTCTGCCACGATGCGTACGATTTTTGCCAGCGTAGTTTTTTCATACGGCTTAGCCTGCAAAGTGCGGTTGGCCTTGGTTATCCCGGTGGCTAACGCCTTCAGGCTCACAGTTGAGGGTGGGTGGTTATATTCAATCTCAGCAATCTCAAAGCTCCCCAACGCCACCAAGCCGGTGAATTGGTCGCCTAAGCTCAAAGATAGGCTGTCTCCCTGCTCGGGATACCAAGCACGCAGCCAGCGGCCGTCGCTATCTTCAAACGTTACTTCCAGCTCGTCCGATTGCCCACCTAAGTAATCGGTATAGGTAATCGACAACAGGTAAGGCTCGACATCACCGGTGATGTCTTTTTGCTCGTATTGGAGTACAAAATCCGGCTTGGTAACGGGGTGGGTATTGGCCGCACCGACCAAACCATTTAATTGCAACAAAGCACTTAACGCAGCCACGGCGGCATATCCTCTTGGTTGTTTTTCGG
>NZ_JBLUPI010000036.1:0-1538 GCF_048060015.1 Neisseria sp. S1 | reverse complement strand
GGGCGAGTAATGTACATCAACGCCGAAAACATGTTTAAAGCGATGAGTAAAGCGGAATTGGTGCAGCTTACAAACGACGAACCGCGTGCCACTGAACCGGACATGGAGGTAGTGGATGAAGCCATCCGCTACGCCTGTGATTTGGTCGATGGCTACCTGCGCGGCCGCTACCTGCTGCCGCTCAAGTCGGTACCGACGGTGTTGCCGCCGTTGTGTATCAATATTGCCCGCCATTTTTTGCACTTGCGCCGCATTAATCGTGCGGATATGCCGAAAACGCTGGAGACCGCTTACAGCTCGACCTTAAAGACCCTGGAGTCTATCCGCGACGGCAAAATCCATATCGGCGTTGATACTTTGGACAAACAGGCGCAGCCCGAACCGGGGGCGTATCACACGCGCGGCGGCTCACGCATTGACATGACGGGATACTGACATGAGTGCGACACGCCCGGTTATTGACGCGGTAGTCGAGCATTTGCAGGCGGCCATTCCGTGGGTCATCGTGGAAGCGTTTCCGGAGCGGCCGTCTGAATACCAATTTATCCACCCGACCGGCGCAATTTTGGTCGGCTACGGCGGTAGCAAGTTCACGGCTTTGGAGCATTTGGGCAGTATTGCCCAGCAACGCGATATCACTTTGGTGTTAACCGTTATCGGCAGCAACCTGCATGGTGACGAAGGTACGCTTGCGATACTGGATGAAACACGCTTGGCCATTGTCGGTTTTCGGCCGCCCAACTGCCTACCCTGTCATTTGTTAGCCGAGCGTTTTTTAAGTGAAGACGCGGGCGCATGGCAGTATGAATTGACGGTACAGACAGAGACCCAGCAGGTGCAGGTGTATAAGCCCGATGGCAATCCTTTGTTTATCCAAGCCCGCTACCGCCACGAAGGTAACCCCCTCGACCCCGATTTAAAACCCAATCCAAAATCAAATAATAAGGAGTAAACATATGGCAGCAACCTATCATCACGGCACGGAGACCATTAAAATCGATGGCGGATCGGTGCCAGTTTATACCGTTGATGGTGCGATTACAGCCATCATCGGCACCTCCCCTGTCGGCCCTGTAAACGAGCTGACCGTGTGCCAAACCAAAAAAGACTTTGGCAAATTTGGCGGAGAACTGACGGGTGCAGGTTTTACCTTGCCTGATGCGGCTCATATCTGGACACGCTACGGTAGCGGTGTGGCTTATGTGGTCAACGTTTGTGATCCGGCCAAACACAAATCAACCGTAAATAACGAAGTATTAGCCGTAAACTCGGATACTTTAACTGCACGCACAGCCAAGCCGGCGCTACACGCAGGTTATACGCTTGTTGACGGCAGCAGCCCGCTGGCAGAGGGTACGGACTACAGCATCAATACACTGACTGGTGATATTGTGTATAAAACCAAACCGGTCGCCCCGAAGATTACCTATACCCATACCGATCCTAGCAAAGTGACTGAAGCCGACATCATCGGTGCTTATGTGGCTGCGACTGGCAAGCGTACCGGTATGGAGCTGGTTACCGAAGGCTTCAACCGT
>NZ_JBLUPI010000035.1:0-1720 GCF_048060015.1 Neisseria sp. S1 | reverse complement strand
CTCACTTTTTCCAACATCTCGCCCGTCGGCAGGCGTACCGGATATTTCAGCTTAACTTCTTGGCTGATGCCCATATCATTTTGCAGTTGTTTGGCTTCATTCATTTTTGCAATCCTTTTTCAAAAAATGGTCGGTGGGCACGACCAAAAAATAAACCCACCTTTAACTTATAGTTAGGTGGGTTTAGTTTAAAAGTAAGCCGCTTAGATTAAATCTAAACGGCTTTATCATTTTCATACGGCCTATGCGCCGATATTCTTACGCATTTGGCTTAACACGTCTTGACCGTCTACGCGGTAGGCGTTGGTGAAAGCGTTGTAATACAACACCTCGCGTCCATCGAGCAGCTGGCGGATTTCGGTGGCTTGGTAGGTACCTGAAAATTCCGCCTTTTCTTTCGGTTTATGGCCGCCCAGCGCGTTTTTGCTGAATGTGGCGGTAACAAACGTGACCAGCGGCACTTCCTGCGTTAAGCCGCGCGCATCGAAAGCTTGATGGTTGGCACGTACCATCAGCTGCACCGATTTGAACGGGTGGGCGGCGCGTTTTGCCACTTCAGGATAAAAGCTGTTCCACGTGACTTCACCTTCGAGGGCTTCCACTCCGTTGGGCAGTTTGATGGTACCGACCAAACCCAGTCCTTTGAATTCGTCCTGCCCGATTTCCATTTCAGGCAGCTTGAATTCGGCGGCCTTGCCCAAGAGGCTGTTGCCGTCGATATAGACGTTGGCATTGTAAATCGCATTAATTTGGCTCATGTTGTTTTCCTTTCAGGCCGCCTTAATTCGTGCCGGCCAGATTAACTAGATATTTGCGCGTCATCACGCTGGTATTGGTGATGCGCTCGGCAGGTAGCTTGGGCGTGTAGTCATACACAATCGGCACTTGCCCTTTGGAAAACGCATCTGCCAAGTCGTAGTCGTAATCCAAGCCCACGTTGAAGCCGACGATGGAGCGCAGCGTACCCAGATAGGTGCGCACTGTTTCCACCAGGCTGTCGAGCAGGGCATCGTCAATTGGTCGGTCAATGTATTGCAGCTCGGCGCGGCGGATGCTCTCGTCAATCAAATCGCCGGTGCGCTGCGCGGTTTCAAAGTTTTTGATGTGGCTGACGGTGGGGAAGCAGGCCAAGCGGTTGCCCCACATCCGATAGCCGGTGCCGTAGCTGTTGAATACGGTGGTGATGCCCTTCTCATTAAGGCGGTTGGTTTCACTTTGCGGGTCATCGGCGCGGGCGGTTAAACCGATTTCCACGCCGGTTACGCCCAGTAACTTGCGGTTGGAAATGCTGAACCAATAGCCGTTTTCCACATCAGTTTTCATACGCAAACCTGCTGCGTGGGTTGCCAAGCTTTCCACGCCAAGTTGCCCCAACACATGCGGGAAGAAGAGCTGGGCTCGGTCGCTGGAAGTATTGAAATTAATTGCCCCGCTCGGGCCACGGCCTTCCAATGCCTTACTTAGCGATGTGCCTTGTGGGGCGTTGATATAAGCAATTGCGCCGAGCTTATCGGCTAAAGTAATCATAGCCGCCGCACAAGTAGCGGTTTTGTCATACCCGGGCACGATAATGATTTTGGCGTCGGCACCGATACGGTTGAAGCCTTCGGTAACCAGCTCCATACCGGTACGCTTGCCAGTCGCAGCCACATAAGCACCGATGATGTCGGCTTCAGTCACTTTGCTAGGATCGGTATGGGTATAGGTAATCTTCGGGGCG
>NZ_JBLUPI010000034.1:0-1776 GCF_048060015.1 Neisseria sp. S1 | reverse complement strand
CTCACTTTTTCCAACATCTCGCCCGTCGGCAGGCGTACCGGATATTTCAGCTTAACTTCTTGGCTGATGCCCATATCATTTTGCAGTTGTTTGGCTTCATTCATTTTTGCAATCCTTTTTCAAAAAAAGCCGTGCGGGGCGGCCGGATTCATCCGCAGTCTGTATTCTTTAAAGTGTCAGTTTAGGTGCTCCGAGAATCTGTGCCTTTTAAACGGGTTTAAAAAAACCCTGCCGTAAGGCAGGGTGTTTGTGGTGCATTTTTCGGTGCACATTTTATTTTGTTCGGGTGACTCAACAACTTCGACCTTATGCGCCGATATTCTTACGCATCTGTGCCAATACATCCTGACCGTTGACACGCAGGGTGTTGGTAAAGGCGTTGTAGTAAAACAGCTCGCGACCATCGGACACTTGGCGCACTTCGTTAACCTGAAAGGTACTCGAAAATTCTGCCTTTTCCTTCGGCTTAAATCCGCCCAAGGCATCCTTGCCAAAAGTGCCGGTCATTGTAGTGACCATTGGCACTTCTTTTTCCAAACCGGCCGCATCGAAAGTCTGTAGGTTCGAGCGAATAATCAGCTGGGCAGATTTAAACGGATTGCGGCTGCGCGCGGCGACTTCCGGATAAAAACTGTTCCAAGTTACTTCCGCTTCCAAGGCTTCCATACCACTCGGCAGCTTGATGGTACCGAATAAGCCCAAGCCGGTGACTTCATCCATGGTGAACTCAATTTCCGGTGCGGTGATTTCGGCCGCTTTACCGAGCAGGCTGTTACCGTCGATATAGACGTTCGCGTTGTAGATTGCGTTTAATTTAGGCATTTTACGGCTCCTTAATTACCGCTGCTGACCAAATTGGCCAAATATTTACGGGTCATTACCGACTTATTACTGATGCGTTCGGCAGGCAGTTTCGGCGTGTATTCATACACAATAGGCACCTGACCTTTACTGAAGGCATCGACTAAATCATAGTCATAATCCAAATCCAGCGAGAAGCCGACAATGCTTGGTAGAGTAGACAAATAGGTGCGGATGGTTTCCAGTAGGCTGTCAAGCAAGGCATCATCAATCGGGCGGTCAACATATTGCAGTTGTGCGCGACGGATGGATTCATCAATTAAGTCACCGGTACGTTGCGCCACTTCAAAATTCTTGATGTGCGATACGGTTGGGAAACACGCCAAGCGGTTGCCCCACATCCGATAACCCGTGCCGTATGAATTGAATACGGTAGTGATGCCTTTTTCGTTCAGGCGGTTGGTTTCGCTCTGTGGGTCATCAGCACGGGCGGTTAAGCCCACTTCCAGACCAGTTACACCCAACAGCTCCTTGTTGGAAATACTCCACCAATAGCCTTTTTCCACATCGGTTTTCATGCGTAGCGCGGCGGCGTGGGTGGCGAGACTTTCCGCACCAAGCAAGCCGATAACGTGAGGGTAAAACAGTTGCGCACGGTCAGATGAAGTATTGAAATTAATTGCCCCGCCCGGGCCACGGCCTTCCAATGCCTTACTTAGCGATGTGCCTTGTGGGGCGTTGATATAAGCAATTGCGCCGAGCTTATCGGCTACAGTAATCATAGCCGCCGCACAAGTAGCGGTTTTGTCATACCCGGGTACGATAATGATTTTGGCGTCGGCACCGAAACGGTTGAAGCCTTCGGTAACCAGCTCCATACCGGTACGCTTGCCAGTCGCAGCCACATAAGCACCGATGATGTCGGCTTCAGTCACTTTGCTAGGATCGGTATGGGTATAGGTAATCTTCGGGGCG
>NZ_JBLUPI010000033.1:0-1907 GCF_048060015.1 Neisseria sp. S1 | reverse complement strand
GTAGAAAATGGCATGCTGACATGGAGTAATAATGCCGGACTACCCAATCCTGCCCCATATCCATTGCCCCAACCGCTAAGTGAGATTATTGAGCTGGATAAATCATATTGGGTGCAAAACGGTTACCCGTACACCATGCCAATATCTTTCCGACACCGCTACAACCAGCCCAAAGTGTATGTTCAGATATCACATACTACTTTAAGCCCGACTCCTTATTCTGCCAACCTTTGTAATTTAGATGGCGGTCAGGTGTCTTTGCGTACCAATGTGCCATTTGCCAATATTGGCGTCTCCGTATTTTTTACTTTGTTTGTCACAGAAGGAGGTATTTGATCGATTGAACGGCTGCGTGGTGGTGCTGCAACACCAATCCACGCCAGCTTCGGCAGTCCATGTCTGCGTTAGCCTTTTTTACCGTACCTCGCGAGGTGCGGCGATTTTATCACTAACGACAAGGATGCTGTGAAAAATGAAACATCGTTGCAAAAATTGTTTTAAGTTGTTGGCTGTTGGCCGTGGTTGCTTTGAAATCAAGTGTCCGCGCTGCAAATCGCTTAATCACTTTAAAACCCAATAATTCAATCTTGAGTGCCTTTGAGTACCGATGCTTATATATAGGAGTAATCATGACTCAAAAGCCTCTGCCAATTGTGCCCTGGATGGGCGGTAAACGCCGCTTGGCCAAACATTTGCTGCCCATGTTTCCGGAGCACTCATGTTACGTGGAGCTCTTCGCTGGTGGTGCCGCCTTGTTTTTTATGCGTCCTCAACCTGCCAAGTGCGAGGTACTCAACGATCTCAATGGTCAACTTATCAATCTATACCGTGTGGTGCAGCACCATTTCGACGAGTTTGTACGCCAGTTCGAGTGGACGCTGACCAGCCGCGAGGTTTTTACACGGCTGCAATCAATCCCACTTGATAGCATGACGGACATCCAACGTGCTGCCCGGTTTTATTATCTGCAGCATACTGCGTTCGGCGCTAAGCCCATTGACCAGCACTTCGGCACAGCGACTACAGGCGCCGGATTTAAAGCTGCCGACATTGCAAGCCGTCTGGCCGCCGCCCGACAAAGGCTCAATGGCGTATACATAGAAAACGAGCCGTGGGAAAAGTGCTTCAAACGCTACGACCGAGCTCACACCTTTTTCTATGCAGACCCGCCATACTGGCAGCTCGCAGGTTATGACCGTGCTTTTGATTGGCCCCAGTACGAACTACTGGCCAAAATGATGCGTGAGTGCAAAGGTAAAGTCATGCTGTCCATAAACGACCACCCGGATATTCTCAATCTGTTTAAAGATTTCCGCATCGATCGTCTCGAGCTTGCATATTCGGTTGGGCGCGATAAAACGCAAAAGACCAGTGGCGAGCTGGTCATCTGTAACTGGTAATTGTTAAAAGGGACGATATCGTCCCTTTTATTATTCTGCGTTCCTGGTAGCAATCAGTCTTAATGCAGCAGTAAGGTAGTCAGTGTGTGATGGTGCGCCGGCGGCTACCATTTCTTTGTTAGGTTGGCGGAAAAGTAACTCTTCTACAGCCCTAAACAAAGCATCTGTTATATCTTCCTCTTGCTCTTTAAGTTCCAACGCACGCTTGGCTAGTTCATAGCCGCCTTCGCTGTCCATATAAGTGCGGATATCTTCGAGGCAATCGTGCAAGGTACACTCCCAAATCATTATCAGGGTATTGTGCCAAACAACCTCAGCATCCAGCCCTGCGCGGTATACTTCGGCGAAGAAGCCTTGATTAGGATTCTTTGTCTTAACGTATTTTGTAGCAGCTCTGATTTCTAATGTGTCCATTTTTTAATTTCCTTGTATGTTTAACTGATGGATACATGATGCCCTAGCTTCTTAAAACAGCCGAGCAATCGGAGTGCTTTGTTCAAGCCAATA
>NZ_JBLUPI010000032.1:0-1917 GCF_048060015.1 Neisseria sp. S1 | reverse complement strand
TTTACCGCCGCTTGCTTGTGGCCGATGTGAACCAGCAGAACAGAATCGGCGTGATGTTGATTATGCTGGTGTTTTTGCGTAATACCGAATTGCGGGGCGGTATGTGGGCAGAAATCGACTTCAAGGCCAAGCTATGGCGCGTTCCGGCCGAAAGAATGAAGCGGCCAAGACCGCATGAAGTTCCATTGTCGGATTGGACAATTGAGCTGTTGCAAGAGCTTTACGACCTGACGGGGGAAACACCGTATCTATTCCCGAGCCACAAGAACACCAGCGGCTATATCAGTGAAAATACCTTAGGCAAAATCATCAATAACATGGGCTATAAAGGCATTGCCACACCCCACGGCTTCCGCAGCCTCGCCAGTAGCGTACTGAATGAACAAGGCTTTAATCCTGATGCTATCGAATTACAGCTTGCCCACGTTGAAGAAAACAAGATAAGAGCCGCCTATAACCGAGCTGACTATATGGAAGAACGCCGGGCAATGATGCAGTGGTATAGCGATTATCTGAAAGAGCGGTATAACAGAGCAGTGGATAGCCTGAAAGCTGTTGCCAGCGGGTTATAGGTTGCCTGAAAGTAACAAACACTAGTTCCGTTGCTGTTTTTTGTTGCTGAACGTAAACCCTATTGCACACCAGTGGGCTTTAATCTATCATTTTGATATATAAGTAAGGGAAACATGGATAAGCAAGAGATAATCAGGCTAATCAGGATGGCGGCCACAGACGGCAAAGTTTTTTATACCGCCCATGCAGAGCAGCGCATGTTGGAGCGTAGTATATCCCGCATTATGGTTCACCAATGCCTATTAGCTGGCATATCGGAAGCACATAGACACCTTGTACACAATACCGACTATCACACCTATGAATGCCGTCTAAGCCACTATATGGCAGGTGTAAATTATGATGTGGTAGCTGCAATCAATCCCGCCGATCCTACCGCCATTGTTGTAACCGTTATTAACACAGAGGAATAGCTATCATGTATCAATACAAATTATCAGGGCTTGATAATGTATGGCTGGTAAACGGCTACACCATCGAGCAGACACCATACGGCGAGGCAGTGCATATTGACCACGCAAATGAGCTAGATACAGTCATTGCGCTTGAATTGGTAAAACAACAAGATGCACTTACAGCAGCAGAGTTTCGTTTTATCCGCCAACAGCTAGGCATGAGCCAAAGCGATGTGGGTGCATTCATGGGGGTGGATAATCAAACGGTAGCGCGCTGGGAGAAAAAAGAAACCCTGTTGCCGCCCTATGCTGACAGATTGATGCGTGTATTGTTTACAGGGCATCAAGTCAAAGACACCAGTATTTATAGCTTGGTACAAACATTCAACGCTATTGATAAAGCCAAAAACAGCCGTATCGTGTTAACCAAATCAGAAACATGGCAGGGAGAATTACAGCCCTGTTAAGGCTACCTGAAACCTACAAACACCAGCCGCCCCGCTGGTGTTTTTTATTGCCTATTGTGGCCGATGCACCCCGTAATCGAAGCCAACACCCTAAAAGCCGCCTTAGATAAAGTCATACATCATTTGTATAATTATTTATTGAATGTATAATAATATCCAACAAAGACCAAAACGGCTAAATATCATGCAAACACAAGACGCTTTATATTACCGCCGAGCCGATTATGCAGAGAGACTGCTAACCAGCCTAAACGGCATCACACATGCGTTTACACTCTTTGCCCCGCGCCGTATGGGTAAAACACAATTTCTATTAAAAGACATTGCCCCTACTGCCGAACGTATGGGCTTCAATGTGTTTTACTTTTCATTTATGGACGATACAGGCGCAAACGTTGCCGCCGATTTTCAAACAGCCTTATATCACTTCGCCCAAAGCATACGGACAGGCAGCGGCATCAAATCATTTTTAGGCAGTCTGA
>NZ_JBLUPI010000031.1:0-2058 GCF_048060015.1 Neisseria sp. S1 | reverse complement strand
ATGTACGCGAAGTGGTGCAACGCTGCGAGCTGGTCACTCTGCTGCCACTGACCGATGGCAAGCTCAAAGGCTATCTGAAACACAAGTTTGAGCGAGCAGGCGGCGACATCGCCAAAGTGATGGACGAGAGCGCCATTGATGCGATTGCCGACCGCCTGACGGTACGCAGCCGCACGGCAAAAGGCGCAGAACAGCACAGCCTGCTTTATCCGCTGGCGGTGAACAATCTGGTGAGCGCTGCCATGAATGAGGCGGCAGAACTGGGGTTCGACCTTGTCGATGCCGATGTGGTTCAGGGGGTGTGAGATGGGCAAACAATACGGATGGCCAGTTAGCAAAGAAATGGCGGGTTTATGTACGGAAAAAGTACACGGCATGGTGATCGGAGAAGATGAAACCTACCTCTGCTCTTCCGCACTTGATGGCACGCTTTATGTGGTTAACGGCCGCACAGGTCAAGGTTACGCGATTGACCATAAAGAGTTAATCAAATTGGCCAAAGACAACAACTGGTCGGAATGCACGGAATCAGGGTACGGAATAATGCTGAATTCGGGCGAGGCGCTGATGCTTCGGCAGGAAGTAGGTAGTGGCAAGATGGGTGAAAAAGAATATGCCATGCAACTGTCACTAGAAGGAACCCCGATTGTAGAAAGCAAAACCACGGGTAAGAAGTTTATGTTGACGTGGGACGGCATCGTAAAGCTGGCGGTTGAAGCTGGTATTGATGATTCCGATGCAAGCGAAGAAAGCAAGGTGTGAGATGGAGTGTATAAAAATTTTCATAACCCGCCTGCTGTTATGCATGCCGTTTGCTCTGATACTGGCTTGGGTTATGCCTGATCAGCCTGAACGGCAAATCTCAAAACATCCAATACAAACGGTACCGGCAGATGAAAAGAATCCGTGGGCAGCGATGCCCGATGAGGAGCTGCCTCTCGGTGATGCGGAGGTAGCGAGATGAGGGAGCGTATTTTACAACTGACCGCTATGCCGTGTTCCCCCGAGTTTTTGGCGGACGTGTTGCGGATGCCGCTGACACAAGTAAAGCAGGAACTGGCCAAGTTGGAGGCAAACGGGGTACTGCAATCAAAAGTATTAGTGACTTATCGATTGAAACAAGAGGAAGAAAAATGAACGTGGAGCGCGACTACAGCAATATTAAAGCCAAAGTATGGCGCGAACAAACAGGCCTCTTATGTTGCGAGTTAAGCACTTTGGATGACCGGTTTATTTTGATGATGGTGTCAGCAGACAAAGGTGAAGACGAAGCCGGTTTGGTACAGACGGCATTGAATTGCTTGAGCAATAAGGATTTGGCTATGGCAGGTAGAAAGGTGGCTTGAGATGAATACCAAAATCTATGCGCTATATAAAGGCGAAAATCTGATTGATATGGGAACAGTATATCAACTGACAAAACGGCAGAATGTGCAGGTTAAGACAATCCGTTACTACCAAACGCCAACCTATAAAAAACGCAATCACGGTAACAATCATAGAACGCTCGTGTGCATTGAAGGAGACGAAGAATGAAAGTACGTTGCCCTGCCTGTGGAGCTACCAGCAGTCTTGATGTCTTGATTGCCCACGACGAAGCCCGTAGCGCGCTGGTGGAATTGTCGGGCATATCCGATGAACTGGTACGGTGCTGCCTGAAATACCTGACCCTGTTTCGGCCGGGTGAAAAAGATTTGACCTTTGCCCGAGTGGCCAAACTGGTCGGTGAGATTGCACCGATGATCAGGGCCTGCAAAATCACCCGTAACCGCAAAGCCTACCCCGCCCCGCGCGAGGCTTGGATTTGGGCATTTAATCGCTGCCTTGAAGCCCGCGATATGGGTAAGTTGCAAACCCCGCTCACTACTCACGGATATTTGTTGGAAAACATTACCTTTTGGACACCAGAAAAGACGGCGGGTATGGCAGTTGCGCCAGTTGGTCAGATGCAGGATGACAAACCAGCAGATAGCAAGCTGAGACAAGGTGTGGGCGGATTGTTGGAGTGGGCAAATGAGGGGGGAAATTGAATGGTTGAGAAAAGAAATTGCGGCGGGC
>NZ_JBLUPI010000030.1:0-2636 GCF_048060015.1 Neisseria sp. S1 | reverse complement strand
GGATGGCTTCATCCACTACCTCCATGTCCGGTTCAGTGGCACGCGGTTCGTCGTTTGTAAGCTGCACCAATTCCGCTTTACTCATCGCTTTAAACATGTTTTCGGCGTTGATGTACATTACTCGCCCACCTTTGTTTTGCGTTGCGTTTTGGGTTTTACTTCAGGTTCGGCCGCTGGATTGAGCTGTGTAGCGTCGACAGATGCGGGATCAGACGGCGTTTGCTCTTGAGCTGCTGCCTGTTGGGCATCCAGTTCTTCCCCAGTGGTCAATGTTGCAGTCACATGCGCGGCCACTGATTCGTATTGCTCAGGTGTCAGCTCGACAGCTTCGCCAGCTTCCACACGGAATTGCGTACCATCAGCGGCAGTGAGAATTAAAGGGGTTTTTGCGATATACACTTGCATGAATTAGCCTTTCAATAACACACGAATCAAATCACCTGCCTCAGCTGCAGTGCTTAATGCTGTACCTACAGCTTCGCCTGTAGCATGAGTAACTGCACAGCCTTGCGCATCCGTATCCACTTTGGCACCCACTGTTACCGCACCGCCAGCTTCTACCACTGCAATGCCCACTACATCCACGGCTAAAGTATCGCCCTCATCCGCGTCATAAGGCGACACACCCAATACCGCTTCATTGGCCAATGCCTGTTTGCCAGCAAAGGTAACGAAGCGATTGGCCACCACCTTGCCTGTGGCTTTTACAGTTGTGGTTAACACCACTTGTTTCGTTGGTAGAGTCATCGTTTTCTCCTATGCCGTCTGAAACCCTTCAGACGGCCTTAATCATTAATTAAACAGCAATCGGTTTTTCAAACAGGAAGCCACAAGCACCACCCACCACTGCAGCTTTGCGAATATCGGTGTAGCGCACATATTCCACTTTACCGCCCACCTCATCGTAGCGATCAACCACTGGCATACCATGGCGCCGAAAGGTGTAGGCAAACGATGGTTCACCCTCATCATTACCTGCACTTTGTGCGGTGGGTCGCACAATCAAGCTAGCAAAATTGCCCCAAATATCTTTGGGCTGCTTGCGACCGTCTACACTGGATACCGCTTCGCCAATGATGATTTCATCTAAATCCAGCAAGCGGGTGATTTGCTCGCGAGTAAGCAAGGTTTTATCGGCGTTGGCAGAAAGGGCGTTGCGTAACGCTGGATTTTTGGTTAAAGCGTGAAACACACTTGCACCCAACACCAACACACTCGGGCGTACACCACAAGCAGCACGCACCACTTCTTTGGCATTGGCAATATCGGTTAGTGGGTCAGAATCGTCCACACTCCATTGTTTAGTGCTGCTCAAGTCTTTGCTGTGGCCGCTTTCATACACGGCTTTGTCTTGAATTAAGCGGGCGGTTTCAATCTCTTGCTTCAACTGAATGCCTGCGGTCACACGACGTGTGGCTTTGGCGTGCAAATCAAAGCGTGCCTCTGCTTGCTCACGATAATCCACGCCTGCTGCCAAGTCGTGCTCTTCCAACACCACAGGCAAATAGCCACCTTGATCCAAAGTGATGATGTTGCTGGCCGCACCCACCGCACGCTCGGTGTCGTATTCCACAAATGCCCCACGCCCAAACTTCGGCACTTTAATGCCTTCCTTAGTGGTATAAACCACAGGTGCAATGCGTTCACCAATAAATGCCCCTTGCTTGTAGCCCAGTGCAATTTTGGTTAACACTTCATCTTGCTCACGCAGAGCCGCTAAATGTTTGTTGCTCATCTTGTCTATCCTTTTGATTAAAGATTGGCCGTGCGGCGCGCCGCCTCTTCATAGCTGATGTTTTCAGCTTTCATTAAAGCCGTGGCACGCTCGTCATGGCTCATGTGTTCAGAAAAGGCCACCGTGTTCGCTTTGGCCATTTCGCCCACAGGCAATTGTTGAGGTAACACCGCTTGTAAAAATTCACGCAAGGCTTGGGATAACGGCTTTTTGCTTTCGCCAAAATCAGCGGTGTAATGCGCTGGGTGTTCGGCAAAATCCAAAGCCTGCACAATTAAATCTTTATCCGCAGGTTTCAGACGGCCATCTTTCACCAAGCCTTCAGCAAACTCGGCATTCTGTTGGTGCGCCGCCTCGCGCAAGGCTTGCTCCTGCTCATCCTGCAGCTTCTTCAATTCCGCCTTGGCTTGAGCGGCGTCAGCCTCGGCTTTTTTACGGGCAGCCTTTTCGGCCGCCAGTTGTTCTTCGGTCGCCATATCGGTCGCCATATCGGTCTCCTTAATCGATTCATGGTTTTTAGGGTTGGGTTGGGGTTGAGGGTCGGCAAATGCCGGGTTAAGTTCGGGCTGATTGCCCCACGCAGCGGTTTCTTCGATGTCGCGTATTTCCCAGTCGCTCACCACCTTATCGGCGGTAGCGATGTCGTACTGCTCGATCAACCAATCACGTAACCGCCGGAAAATCGAAGCGGCACGGCGGTGGGCAACTTCCGAAAACTCAATGAACTGTTCGCCGTCGGCAAAATTGATGGGCGCCAAGCCTTTCACAGCAGGGGGATGCGCGCCCAAAAATCCTACATGGCGCACATACCATTTACCGGGTACGGGATTGCTGGGGCTACCGGGTGGATAAAAGCTGGCTGATACTTTTTTGTAGCGGCCTGCCTTAACCAAACCGGCAA
>NZ_JBLUPI010000029.1:0-2911 GCF_048060015.1 Neisseria sp. S1 | reverse complement strand
TATATAGATGTTTGATCATTTTAATTTCGAAATAGTTAAATATGTTTTCCTTTGCTAAATTTCAATTCAGGTCTTTAGATATCTGCACCACCTGCCCGATGACCTGAATATCGGGGTGGTCGGCCAACATCAGCGACATCGGTGGGTAGGTTTCGTTGTCGGAAATCAGCAGTAGGCTGCCGTCTATATGTTTTTGAATGCGCTTTACCCATAGCGTGTCGCCGGAACGAATCACGTAAATCTGACCATCACGCGGATTATTTTTGCTGGTATCGACCAACAGCGTGTCTTTGCTGTTGATGGTCGGCTCCATGCTGTTCCAATTTCTAATGCACTTTAAAGTACGCGAAAGCGTTGTTTTGCTAAGATTCATTTCAGAACACCAGCGCAGCCAGAATGTCGGAGTGTCCTAAATGCCGTCTGAAAAATTTTCAGACGGCATTTTTTTATTTTTCAAACAGCTCTTTGCCGATTGCTTGGTAATCTACTTCCTTTTCAGTTGGATTTACCGTATCTGCATAGGCTTCCACCAAAGAAAACACACCAGCTTGGCTTAGATAATGTATTTTTACCGCCGTAGCTAATGCCGAAGCCAAAGGCTCGGGAATTTCGATATTGTTCTGGGTGGCTGCCTCTTTAACGATTTCTTCTGCTCGCTCACCCCATTTAATTTGTTGTTCAAAGTCAAACATAAGACTGTCTCCATAAAAAATGCTGGTCTGGTTTTAAAAATCACGCTGTTTTGTGCGTGGCTGAAACTTGATTATCTTTGGCGGCTTTTTTCTCTGCGCCTTTTGCCACGCTGAGAATGACAAATTTGCCGTTATCGCTGGCTTGACGGTAATACCCTAATAACTCTGACTCTTCCTTACTAATTTCAGAATTTTCAGACGGCCTAATTTCCTGTTCAGCAGCAAATAAGCTGCTCACATCTATTCCCATATTCAAAAAAGAGAGCAATACATCTCCACTAGGCATAAATACGCCACGTTCGTATTTTCCCCATGTTTCGCGCTCAATACCTGCTTTTTCAGCAGCTTGTGCTTGGGTAAGCCCTAAAAACTTTCTTTTTTCTTTCAAACGATTACCAAAAAGAGATTTAGAAATCACAAAATAATCCTTGCAAAAGAGATTTTAAAATCCCATAATTCACGTATTGGTAATGCACTAGTAAATTCCTAGTGCATAAATAGTTCACTATTTTATCACAATGGGAAAGGGCTATCTATGGCTATAACTGTTGAAAAATTAAAAGAAAATTTTGCCAAAAACGGCCAAACGCTGGCGCAGTGGGCAAGAGAGAACGGCTTTAAGCCGCGCGATGTGTATCTGGTGGTCGGCGGCCAGCGTAAAGGCAACTACGGCAAGGGGCATGAAATTGCTGTGAGACTGGGGTTGAAATGATGAGTGCCAAAGGTATCAGGCTCTTGAAGGTGTTTAAGGCTTTGGAAGCCCATCCGATTATCGGGGTAAGCAATAAAGAGATTTCAGACGGCCTCGGTATATCACCGGTGCATGTGAGCCGCGATTTAGACGATCTGATTGCTGAAGGATTGGTGGTCAAACTGGATAACGGCAATTTTGCCTACAGCATTAAAACGCTGCAAATCGCCGAGCGTTTCAGACGGCAGCAGGAAGATTTGGAGCGGCGTTTGGCGGAAGTGATGCGGCGTTCGCAAGTGGGTTAACGAATTTTGAAAGTTTCCGACGTCGGAAACTTTGGAGAAAACAAATGAGCAACGAAATTGAAGTAATGGATGTAACCGCCGCGCAAAACTACCAAGCGGCGCACAGCGTGATGGTGATGGAGCAATGGGGCAATGGCGAAACTTATAGTGAAGAGCGTTGGATTGAGCGCGGCCGCTTGGCGGTGCGACAAACCATGGAAGGTATGTTTGAACTGGGCCGTGCGCTGATTGTTTTAAAAGAGCATACGGAACACGGGCGGTTTATGGAAATTGTGAAAAGCCAATTTGGGCTGGGTATTGCAGAAACATCACGCCTGATGTCAGCTACCCGCCGTTTCGCCACCCCGCAGATGCAGAAAGCCGCGCCGAAGCTGATGGACTTGGGTAAATCCAAGCTGCTGGAATTGCTGGTGGAGGAAGATGTGACTTTGGTGGAGCTGGCCGACGGCGGCGATATCAACGGCCACACGCTTGATGACGTTGACCGCATGACGGTGAAAGAACTGCGCCTGGCGCTGCGTGAAAGCCGCGAAACGGCGGAAGCGAAAGACAAAGTTATCGCCGACAAGAATAAAAAGGTCGACGAGCTGGAGGAAAAGTTGGCCAAGAAGCAGGTTAAAGAGCCGAAGCCGCAAGATGTGGCCAGCGAGCTGACCATGCGCTTATCCAGCCTTGAAGTGGGCATCCGCTCAGAATTAAGCCGCTTGAAAGATATTTTCCAGCAAATGCTGGCACATGGTGAGGCGCACGGTTTTGACCACCGCGCACAGATGGTCGGCAGCATCAATCAGGTGATACGCGATGCGGAAATGCTGCGCGAACTGTTTGCCCTACCCGAAGAAGCACCTACTGATGATGTGCCTGAATGGCTGAAGGGTTATGAGTCTTCGGAAGGCAATGGAGCGTAATCATGAATGCGGCAATGACGGAGCGTTTGGCCGAAATCGCCCGCGAGGCCGAACAGCGTGGGCGCGGCGGCAAGACGACCTATCTGAAAGAGCAGGCAGCAGCTTTGGGGATCAGTTTGGCTACATTGCACCGCAAACTGGAAGCAGTTGTGTTAAAGCCGACCCGCAAGCGCCGCGTAGATGCCGGTAAATCGGCCTTAACGCGGGAAGAAGCAAAAGTGATCAGCACGTTGGTGATGGAAACCATGCGCAAAAACGGCAAGCGGCTGACCACGGTGGGTGCGGCGGTGGAAATGCTGCGCGCCAACGGTGAAA
>NZ_JBLUPI010000028.1:0-2911 GCF_048060015.1 Neisseria sp. S1 | reverse complement strand
GGATGGCTTCATCTACCACCTCCATATCCGGTTCAGTGGCACGCGGTTCGTCGTTTGTAAGCTGCACCAATTCCGCTTTACTCATCGCTTTAAACATGTTTTCGGCGTTGATGTACATTACTCGCCCGCCTTTGTTTTGCGTTGCGTTTTGGGTTTTACTTCAGGTTCAGCCGCTGGATTGAGCTGTGTAGCGTCGACAGATGCGGGATCAGACGGCGTTTGCTCTTGAGCTTCTGCCTGTTGGGCATCCAGTTCTTCCCCGGTGGTCAATGTTGCAGTCACATGCGCGGCCACTGATTCGTATTGCTCAGGTGTCAGCTCGACAGCTTCGCCAGCTTCCACACGGTACTGCTTGCCGCTATCATCCTCCAGGATTAAGGGCGTGTTTGCGATATAGACTTTAGCCATGATTAACCTTTCAACAGTACGCGGATGGTCTCGCCCGCACCGGACGCTGCCGTGAGGGCAGTACCGGCAATCTTGCCCGCCCCGGTAACCGCGCAGCCTTGAGCATCTGCCCCGACTTCCGCACCGACCGCAATTTCGCCACCGGCCTCAACTACCGCAATACCGACTACGTCAACCGCCGCGATATCGCCGTTAGATACATCGTACGGAGCCACACCCAACACGGCTTCACCGGCCTTGGCCTGTGCGCCGGCAAAATTGACAAAGCGGTCTTTCACAATCTCGCCTGTCGCTGTAATGGTGGTGACCAACACCACTTGTTTGGTTTGAGCCATTTAAACCTCTGCTTTCTGCATAACTGCATTTTCTTTCACACGATAAGCTTCCAATTCCCACAGGCGGTTCATAGCATCCTGTAACGCCAATTCGCGGCCCACCTGATCATCAAAAATATCGTGGCTGATACAAGCTGCCTTACCAATCACCACAAAACCTGATTTCAAAGTCAACGAGCAAACAATTGCGGTTGTCTCACCCACACGGTGATAATCAACCTTATCAATCTTGCTTTCGATTTCTTGAGATGTAATCTTTAAGCTCATATTTTTCTCCTAGGCCGTCTGAAAAACAGACGGCCTTTAATCGTTAAGCCACTGCGTTTTCAAACAAGAAACCGCACGCACTGCCTACTACCGCCGCTTTGCGGATGTCTGTATAGCGGGCATATTCGACTTTTCCGCCGACTTCATCGTAGCGGTCGACCAAAGGCATACCGCGACGGCGGAACGTGTATCCGAAGGCCGGTTCGCCCTCGTCATTGCCGTCTGAAACCAATGGCGGGCGCACAATCAGGCTGGCGAATTTACCCCAAACGTCTTTGGTTGCTTTGTTTGCAGCCGGAGCAGATACCGCTTGGCCGACAATGATGTCGTCCAACTCAAGCAGGTTTTTCAGCTGATCAATTGTCAGCAAGGTTTTACGTTCATTCGCACCTAATGCTTTAATCAGTTCCGGATGGCGTTTCAGAGCAGACAATACGCTGGCACCTACAACCAACACGCCCGGACGTACGCCACAGGCCGCACGCACTGTTTCACGGGCAGTTTCAATGTCCATCAGCGGATTGGAACTGTCCGCCGACCATTGCGTAGCCGAGGCTAAATCTTTGCTGTGGCCGGACTGGTAAACCGATTTGTTTTGCAACAAGGTGGCCGTTTCGATTTCTTGGCGCAGTTGCACGCCTTTGGTCGCACGGCGGGTCGCCTTAGCCTGCTCGTCAAACTTCGATTCCGCTTTTTCGCGGTAATCCACACCGGCGGATAAGTCATGTTCTTCCAGCACCACCGGCAAATAGTTCGGCGAATCCAAAGTAATCACGTTAGATGCCGCACCGACGGCACGTTTGGTGTCGTATTCGACGAAAGAGCCTTTGCCGAACACCGGTACTTGCACGCCTTCCGTATCGGTATAAACCTGCGGGAAAATCTTTTCGGCGACAAACTCGGCATTTTTGTAGCCGACCGCCAGATTGGTTAAGACGGGGTCGATTTGACCGCGCAATTTACGCAAATGAGCGCTCATGTTTTTTCCTTTTTAAATGCGATGGGTTATGCGGCTGTACGGCGTGCCGCTTCTTCGTAGGTGATGCCTTCTTTAGCTGCCAATGCCACTGCACGTTCGTGATGGCTCAGCGCATCAGGATTGGCCGCTTCGGCAAAATCGGCAGACAGGCCGCCGGTGGCTGCCGGCGCAGCACCTTTGGCATGGTGGCCGCTTGGCAATACTTCCGGCAAACCGCGCAGAAATTGGCGTAATGCTTCACCGATGGTGCTGCCTTCGCCGAAATCCACATGTTCAGGGTAATCGGCAAAATCCAATACCTTGATCACCAGCTCTTTATCAGCCGGTTTCAGACGGCCATCTTTCACTAAGCTTTCGGCAAATTCGGCATTTTGCTCATGCTTGCCTTCGCGCAAGGCTTTCTCCTGCTCATCCTGCAGCTTCTTCAATTCCGCCTTGACTTGAGCGGCGTCAGCCTCGGCTTTTTTACGGGCAGCCTTTTCGGCCGCCAGTTGTTCTTCGGTCGCCATATCGGTCTCCTTAATCGATTCATGGGTTTGGGTTTCAGGGTTGGGTTGAGGGTCGGCAAATGCCGGGTTAAGTTCGGGCTGATTGCCCCATGCAGCGGTTTCTTCAATGTCGCGGATTTCCCAATCCGCAATGACTTCATCGGCAGTGGAGATGCCATACTTTTCGATCAGCCAATCACGCAACCGGCGGAAAATCGAAGCGGCGCGGCGGTGAGCAGCCTCTGAAAACTCGACGAATTGTTCACCATCGGCAAAATTGATGGGCGCCAAGCCTTTCACAGCAGGAGGATGCGCGCCCAAAAATCCTACATGGCGCACATACCATTTACCGGGTACGGGATTGCTGGGGCTACCGGGTGGATAAAAGCTGGCTGATACTTTTTTGTAGCGGCCTGCCTTAACCAAACCGGCAA
>NZ_JBLUPI010000027.1:0-3742 GCF_048060015.1 Neisseria sp. S1 | reverse complement strand
TTTTTTGAAAAAGGATTGCAAAAATGAATGAAGCCAAACAACTGCAAAATGATATGGGCATCAGCCAAGAAGTTAAGCTGAAATATCCGGTACGCCTGCCGACGGGCGAGATGTTGGAAAAAGTGAGCGTGCGCCGCACCCGTGTGGGGGATTTGCGCGCGGTAACCCATATCGAAAACGAAGCCGAACAAGGCTTGGCGATTATCGCCCGTGTAACCGGCTTGGTACCGGAGGACTTGGATTTACTGGATTTGGAGGACTTGGCAGCATTGCAAAATTGCTTTCCCGGGCAAAAAGCGTAATGCAGATCGGCTGAGCCGAGAAGAGGCCGACCGAAGGATTCTCGCGGCGGCGGCCGATGTGGCATGGTGGTTTGGATGGAGCGTGCAAGAGGTATATGCGCTGCCGTTAGACGAATTTGAAGACTGGCAGAAAGAAGCAACCCGCCAAATGAAGGCGGGCTATGTGCGGGGTTGAATGATTTGGACTTTACCGATGGCTTAGTGATGAGGCTTAGTTTCTTCAGCAAGGCGCGGACACCAACCATTAGGTTCGGGTTCTTTTTTGAACCATGCTTCGTAAATCCATTCCAGTATGCCCCAAGCAAATCCAGCAAGCGCGGCTAAGCCGGCAGCTGCAGCAATCAAAAACAGGATAACGGCGGCAAAGGCTAACATCTTTCTTCCCCTTCACTATTCATAAGTAGGATATTACCACATGGCTTCTGATTTAGGTGTTTCGATTTCTGTATCCGCCGCTGTTGGCGGTGCATTGTCGGGTTTGGCCAGTGTCAGCAAAGCTATGAAAACACTGGAGTCAACAACCGGCACACTACAGGCTCGGCAGCGTGAGCTGGGAAGCGTGTTGGAGCGGAACAAAGATCGCTTGGGCGTGCAGTCAGCCAAACAGCTGTGGCAGGAATACGACAAAATCGACCGTTCCATTAAAAAGCTAACCGTTAGCTTCACCAAGTTGCAACAGGTTCAGGCGGCCAAAGCCGCCAATACCCAGCAATGGCAAAATTTGAAAGGCCAATGGCAGGCAGCGGTAGGCGCGGCCGGTATGGTGGCATTACCTGTCAAGCTGGCGATTGATTTTGAATCATCAATGGCCGATGTGAAAAAAGTGGTCAATTTCGATACCCCGCAACAGTTCAAGGAAATGGAGCAGGACATTTTGCGCATGACGCGCAAGATTCCGATGGCGGCAGATGAGTTGGCCGCGATTGTCGCAGCTGGCGGTCAAAGCGGTGTTGCACGTGAACACCTGACCGTTTTCGCATCGGATGCTGCCAAAATGGGCGTGGCTTTCGATATGGCTGCCGGGCAGGCTGGCGAATCAATGGCTACACTGTCCAATGTATTGCAGATTCCGATTCCGAAAATCAGCAGGCTGGGAGATGCCATCAACCACTTGTCAGATAATGCCAACTCAAAAGCTGCCGATATTGTCAACGTGCTTACCCGTGTCGGCAGCGATACCAAACAGCTTGGCTTAACTGAAAATCAAGCGGCAGCGTTGGGCAGTACCTTTCTAAGTATGGGCAAAGCCCCCGAGCTTGCAGCCCAAGCTATTAAAGGTATGACGACTTCTCTGTCTGTTTTAAAAGTCGGCGGTAAAAACGAAGCCGCTGCTTTGGCAGAATTGGGGCTGACCACCAAAGAGTTTGCCGATGCGATGAACAAAGACGCGCAAGGTGCGATTCTCAATTTGCTGGCACGGGTCAAGCAACTGCCGAAAGATCAGCAATATCCCCTATTGATGAGTATGTTCGGCAAACAGTATGCCGATGATGCATTGCTGCTGGCCAACAATGTCGGAGAATACAACCGCCAGTTGGATTTACTCTCAGAAAAAGATGCTTCTGGCAATCTGAAATACCTTGGGTCAATGCAGCGTGAGTTTGAAAACCGCTCTGCAACTACGGCCAATCAATTGCAGATCATGAAAAACGGCTTATCCGAGCTTGGTATTACTGTCGGTAGCGTGATTCTGCCTGCGGTCAATGATTTTATCGGTGGAATCATTCAGATTACCAACAAGCTGGCCGATTGGGCAAATGCACATCCGGTATTGACAGGCTATATCATCAAAACCGTAATGGCTTTGGCCTCTCTGGTTGCCGGTGGCTGGCTGGTTCGGGTAGCGGCTAACCGGATCACGGCCGGCTTGCTGACCGCTAAAGGTGCGCTGCAATCATTTAAGGTAACGGCGCAATTGGTCTCTCTGGTAATGAAGGGCGGTATTCTGCCCGCCGATGTACCCGGACGCTTAGGCACGCTCGTCCGCGCCTTATCCGCTGCCCGTGCCGCCATGATGAGTTTCAGTGTGTCCTCCTTGATTGCCATGTGGCCGGTGGCATTGGCGGTTGGTGCGATTGCGTTAGTCGCTTGGGCGGTTTACAAGGCGTGGAATCCGATTAAGGGATTTTTTGCCGGATTGTGGGATGGTCTGCTGCAAGGACTGGCACCGCTGAAACCGGCATTCGACCAGCTCGTCAATGCTTTGTCGGGCGTATGGAAGACCATCGCGCCGCTGATTATGCCGGTGGTGGACGCAATTGCTTCGGCATTGTCGGGTTTGTGGACAATGGTGCAGCCGTTTGTGCAGCCGATTATCGACTTCTTCGGTGATTTTTTCAGTACCACGCAGATGGCTGAGGGCGGCGCACGCAGCTTCGGCGAAACCGTCGGCGTGTGGTTGGGCGAAAAAATCAGCGGCTTAGTCGGCATTGTGCTGAATGCGTGGACGAGCATTACCACCTTCTTCAACAACGGCCTGAATGCGCTGATTAACCTGATTACGAACTTTTCCCCAGTGTTTGCTTTTCAAGCGGCCTTTAATGCCGTGTGGGTTTGGCTTTCCGGTTTGTGGGGGCGCTTTTCCGTATACGGCAGCCAAATGATCGACGGTTTGGTCAACGGCATTAAGGCTGGTATCGGACGGGCAGTGGCGGCGGTTCAGGGCGTAGTGGCGGCAGTGAAATCGGCGTTTACATCTGACCGCAAAGGTATGGCCATCCACTCACCGTCACGGGTGTTCCGCTCCTATGGAGAATTTATCACGCAAGGCTTGTCTATAGGTATCGGCAAGGGAGCAGACAAGCCCGTGGCTACTGTCGGCAATATGGCAGGCCGTCTGAAGCAGCGCTTTGCCGAGCGTATCGGGCAGTGGCGCAGTGACATTGCAGCGCGGGTGTCGGGCAGCAGCGAGGCATTTGCAGAAGCCCGTTCGCAGCAACAAAACTCGGTAGCTGCTTCGGCTGTAAACAGCAGTATCACGGTTAATTTCAATCCGACTATCAATGCACCCGGCGGCGACCCCGCGCAGATTCAAACAGCCTTGCAAATGGGCTTGCGCGAATTTGAAACACTGTTTCAGCGCATGATGGCCGACCGTGAACGGAGGGCTTATTGATGTACGCAATGTTGGGTGATGTGCGCTTTGAGCTGTTGCAGGGTTTCGAGCGGCTGGAAGCGCAGCACGAGGCGAGATTTGCCAAGCACGATGTATTGCAGGGCCGTCCAAGACTGCAGGCAATGGGAAATGATCTGACAACCATGCGCTTTACGCTGAAGCTACATTGGATGCTGGGGAATCCCGATACGGCTTACAAAGGTTTGCTGGCAGCCAAAGAGAGCCAACAAGCACAGGCTTTGGTATATGGCAGTGGTCGCTTTGTGGGCTGGTTTGTGATTGAGCGTTTGGCTGAGCGCACGCTGATACAGGACGGACAAGGCCG
>NZ_JBLUPI010000026.1:0-4651 GCF_048060015.1 Neisseria sp. S1 | reverse complement strand
TTTGTTCAAGCCAATATAAAAAATCCTGCCTTTGTTTGGCAGGATTTGAAAATTTATTGCACATGGTGAAATAAATTTAAAAGCGGTTTATCTCAAAAATCGCGCTGATTTATCGCGCGCGGCTTCATGCGGTTGCAAATGTGCTTGGCGTAGCGCCTTGATAACGTAAAGTGGGCAACCGAGCATTTCCAAATGTATGCTGCTAAAAAAGCAAACCAATTCATTTTGATGCCCAATATGAAAGACTTTGCTTCCTTGTTCAACTTGATTAAGTGGCAATAAAACACCTTCTTGCATGCTGCCTGCCGTCAAACGAATGCTTTGCTCTCCAAATTGCAGATGTGTCGTGCCTTCTAGGGCAAAAATCAACCGAATGTCTGGCTCAAAACAACCTGTATCAACGTATTCCGCAAAAGTATCTAAATGGGAGGTCTTAATTTTTATGCCTTTGGCTAAACGATAAATAGCAATTTCACCTTGTTGATTATCATTTTTTAAGTAAAAAGAATGGTGTTGCATCATAATTATTGTGTTTCTATCGGGATAATTTTGTGAAAAATTCGGGTGCAAAATAAGGAGGCATGGAATAATTATATAGTAATAGTTCTCAATAACAAATAGGATAAACGATGAAACCGACCCCTTTTCGCTGGGCTATTTTGCCAACATTATTGAGTGTCGCATTTGCTTCTGCTGAATCTGAAGTTAATGTTCAAGAATTAGAAACCATCAATGTGCAAGGTTCACGCAACGCTGCTCGGTATGCTTATACGGCGGATGCCGAAAAAACGCAAACGGCAACAAAAACCGCCACCCCAGTTCAAACCACATCTCAAAGCATAAGCGTGGTTACCCGTCGCCACTTAGATGAGCGCGAACCGCAAGATGTGGCAGAAACTTTGGCTTACACGGCAGGTGCATCTGGTGGCTATCGTGGAGAAAATGGTGTGATTGAAATGTCCGTACGCGGTATTGGCAATAAAAGTGATGGTGGCAGCCAACCCACTTACCTTAATGGTTTAAGCTATCCTGCATCTTTGGAAATCAATCCTTATGTGATTGACCAAATTGATGTGTTAAAAGGGCCCGCATCGGTTTTATATGGGCAAGCCAACCCTGGTGGTTTAGTCAATTTAAAGCTCAAAGAAGCCACAGGCAGCGATGAAAACGAAATTTTATTGAAAGCAGGAACGGGGAGCCGCTTAGAAGTAGGCGTAGATATTGACCGTGCCATTACCGAACAATTCGCTTATCGTTTGGTTGCCGTTACCAAACGCATGAATTGGCAAGAAGGCAAACACACACGACAAGAATCTTACACTTTAGCCCCGTCATTCCGTTGGACACCTAGCCCACAAACAGAGTTAGTCATCAACGTGTTATATGAAAAACAGCCCAAAGCAGGCAACCGCAATTTTTTGGTTAGCACAGGCACGCTAACGCCTGTTAATGGACAATATATCGGACGAAAATTTTTTGCAGGCGACCCCAATTTCCATGATTTTAACAATGAAAAAGTACAAATTGGCTATCGTTTTAGACATGATTTTGATAACAACATCAGCGTGCATCAAAATTTACGCTACGGAAAATACACCGATAATTGGAAAACTTTAGTTGTTTGGAATGCAGATGGCAACAGCAGTCGCCTGATTCGTAAAGCACGAGTCATCGATGCCAATTGGCAAGATTTCCAAGTAGATAATCGCATTCAATGGCAGCCAACATGGGGCAAGACACAACACAATTGGATTTTAGGCTTAGATTATGCCCGCCGCAAAAATGAGCGCATAGCGGATATGGCAGATGTTGCGCCTATTGATTGGCAACGTCCTGTTTATGGTGTTACTGTTCCGTCCAACCGCCCTATTACAACACATGCTCGTTCAAGCATGAAGCAAACAGGGCTGTACTTACAAGACCAAATGCAATGGGGACGTTGGCATTTCGTATTAGGCGGACGTTATGACCACGCGTCAGGTATGGAACACAATGTGTTAAGCCAAAAAGTCAATAAACAATCCGACCATAAATTCACTTGGCGCGCAGGTATCCTGTATGCTTCCAAACATGGCATCAACCCCTATTTGGGCTACAGCACATCTTTTTTACCCAACACAGGCAGCGACATTAACGGTGCCGCACTAAAACCCACCACCGCCAAACAATTTGAGCTAGGCATTAAATACCAACCCAATCCAGCCCTGCTGGCAACCGCTTCAATCTTTAATATTGAGCAAACCAATTTAGCAGAATACGACCGCAAACTCGGCGGCTATATTCAAGATGGAAAAATCCGCACACGCGGTCTGGAATTAGAGCTGCAAGGCGACATCACGCCACAATGGGGCATCAGCGGCAACTATACCCATTTAGACAAAGTGGTGCGCTAATCCACTGATGCCAACAAAATCGGCAAACGTTCTTGGGGCGTGCCACGCGACAGCTTTTCTCTTTGGACAGACTACCGATTTTCAGGCAGCCTACAAGGTTTAAGCGCAGGCTTAGGCGTCCGCTACATTGGTTCAACCGTTGATAGCAGCAACACGCTCCACGTTCCCGCCTATGCCCTTTGGGATATGAAACTTGCCTACAAGTTCCCCAAACTCAAAGGCGCCAGCATGCAATTAAATATCCAAAACATTGGCAATAAAGAATACGTTTCTTCATGTGCCAACACCTTCACTTGCTTCTACGGCAAAGGACGTGTGGTAACATTATCATCAGGTTATCGCTGGTAAATTTCAGGCAGCCTGAAAATAACATAAATTTTCAGGCTGCCTTTTTTTAGGAAAAGATATGTTTAAAATTTTCATAATGAGCCTACTGACACTAGCATCAACCACCATCTCTGCCCAAACCATTCAAGAATGTCTCCATGGACAAACCAGCAAAACCATTCCTTTACAGCCGCAACAAGGCAACTACATAACGGGCAACATTCAATTTTCACAGATGGATTACACCCGCGCAGGCATCAGCGCACAACTCTTTTCAGGCAGCCTGAAACGTACCCTATTTAGCAATAAAACCAATGAACAAAACCTTGTATTATGGCTGCCTGAACAACACAACACTTACGCGCTACACATTGACGCACCCGAACAACCCAATCTTTGCTATACCTTAACGCTCAATCATCAGCACGCGCAATTACAACCCCAGAACCACGAACCAAACACCACCCCCCAAAGCCTACGTTTACGCCAAATACTTCAATCCCACAACCGTCCCCAAGCAGTTAATCAATTTTGGCAAGACATACAACAACAAGGTGCGCCATTGATTGAACCGCTCAATCATCAACAAAGCCTAGTAACCTTCATCTATCGCGGTGCAAAACACAATGTGCGTCTCATCGGCGCACCCAGCAATGACCATGAATGGCTCGTTCCACTGCCCCAAACAGATATTTGGTACAAAAGTTTCGTGGTAGATAACCACATCCGACTTAGCTACCGTTTCGCCCCCGATGTTCCAACACCCATTCTTGCACCCGAAACACCCGATGCCGCCTATCAAAAAAGACGCGCTTTATTAGCGGTTTTACAAGCGGATACACTTAATCCCCATCGCTATGGTGAACAATCTTTATTAGATTTAAACAAACGCCCCAATCACCCCACGCCACCCAAAGGCAGCCTGAAACAATACGCCTTTCACAGCGTAATCTTAGGCAATCAGCGCAGAATATGGCTATACCAAAACCGCAGCACCAATCGTGCAAACCCCATATTTGTTTATTTATTTGACGGACAAAATTATTTAGATGAAACACAATTATTGGCTAATTTAGACAAGCTACCCGACAGCATGCCCCCGATTTATCTCGTATTGATTGACAACACCAACCGCGCACAAGAATTGCCCGTTAATTCATCATTAAACAACATGCTAGCCAAAGAACTCTTTGCGTTTATAGCGCAACAAACAGGGATACCACACCAGCCCCAACGCAGCGTATTAGCAGGTTCAAGCTATGGCGGATTAGCAACCGCCTACTTTGCGCATCAATATCCCGATTTAATCCATTATTTCGTGCCCATGTCAGGTTCATTCTGGTGGAAAAAACAGCCAACCGACCCCGATAATGGCTTAAAAACCCTGTTTATCCAGCAACCCACGCCACCTTTGCATTGGTACATCAGCGCAGGCAGCTACGAAACCACGCGCCATGCCCAAGCAATAGGCATTTTAGAAACCAGCCAAGAACTAGCCGAATTATTGAAGCAACAAGGGCATACCGTACAATTCCAAAAAATAGCAGGCAGTCATGATTATGCCATCTGGGAAAACGTATTACCGCACGCATTAAAAACTTTTTTTAATACCACCAAACATTGATCATCACACCACCATTTTCAGGCAGCCTGAACAAATGTAACATTGAGCTGATTATCTCGTACTGGGTCTGCTTTACTCAATCTGCCGATTTTAATTAACTGTTTTTCAGGGTGAAGCCTTTACAGAACCTCAAAAGTTGCGACAGCAATATTTTAGAAACTTTGAATTTTTTAAATTCAATAAGGGGCTGTATTAGATTAGCCTTAAATATCACACCAAATTCGCAAGATTTTAAGTTGCTCTTTTGGTGTACCAAAGTTAAAACGAAATTCGCATTCTTTCAAGAATAAAGGGAAAGATTTTCGGT
>NZ_JBLUPI010000025.1:0-4978 GCF_048060015.1 Neisseria sp. S1 | reverse complement strand
TTTCACCGTTGGCGCGCAGCATTTCCACCGCCGCACCCACCGTGGTCAGCCGCTTGCCGTTTTTGCGCATGGTTTCCATCACCAACGTGCTGATCACTTTTGCTTCTTCCCGCGTTAAGGCCGATTTGCCGGCATCTACGCGGCGTTTGCGGGTCGGCTTCAATACCACCGCTTCCAGTTTGCGGTGCAATGTAGCCAAACTGATCCCCAAAGCTGCTGCCTGCTCTTTCAGATAGGTCGTCTTACCGCCGCGCCCACGCTGTTCGGCCTCGCGGGCGATTTCGGCCAAACGCTCCGTCATTGCCGCATTCATGATTACGCTCCATTGCCTTCCGCAGACTCATAACCCTTCAGCCATTCAGGCACATCATCAGTAGGCGCTTCTTCGGGCAGGGCAAACAGTTCGCGCAGCATTTCCGCATCGCGTATCACCTGATTGATGCTGCCGACCATCTGTGCGCGGTGGTCAAAACCGTGCGCTTCGCCGTGGGCAACCAGCTGTTCGAATAAATCACGCAGGCGGCTGATATCCGAACGCACACCGATAACCGCCGAGCTCAAACGCATGGTCAGCTCGCTGGCCACATCTTGCGGCTTCGGCTCTTTAACCTGCTTCTTGGCCAGTTTTTCTGCCAGTTCGTCCACTTTCTTATTTTTGTCGGCAATGACTTGGTCTTTGGCTGCTGCAGTGTCCATGGCGTCGCGTAAAGCTGCACGCAGTTCATTTCGGGTCATGCGGTCGAAGTCGTCCAGCGTATAGCCGTTGATATCGCCGCCTTCGGCCAGTTCGATAAGTGAATCGTCATCTTCTACCAGCAATTCCAGCAGTTTGGATTTACCTAAATCCATCAACTTGAGTTGGGCTGCCTTCATCTTCGGATCGATAAACCGGAGTGTTGCATTCATTAGGCGACGGGCTTCCCTTTCATGCAGGCCAAATTCGGTATTAATGATTTCGGTAAAACGACCATGCGGAGTATGTTCTTTAATCACAATCAAAGCCCGCCCAAGCTCAAACATACCTTCCATTGTTTGGCGCACGGCGAATCTGCCGCGCTCAATCCAAATTGCCTCGTTATAGGCCTCGCCATTGGAAAACTTCGCCATCACATTTGCGCTATGCAATGCCAGCTCCGTAGGAGAAGCATCCACCGTATGTCCTAAAATTTCAGTTGCCATATTTCAATTCCTTGTTGTTTTTCATTTTCCAAAACGGACGCCGGCGTCCGTTTTCAAAACTGGCTGCCTACTTCAAACCGGTAACCCATTTCTTTCAACCTTTCCTGCATCTGTTCGTTTTGCCGTCTGAAACGCTCTGCGATTTGCAGGGTTACCATCGCATAAGCAAAATTGCCGTTTTCAAGCTTAACCACCAAACCTTCCGCAATTAGATCTTCCAAATCACGGCTCACATGCACTGGAGAAATACCGAGACTGTCGGCGATTTCCTTGTTACTCATACCGATAATCGGATGTGCCTTCAGTGATTTAAATACTTTCAGTACCCTTGTTCCTTTACTGCTCGCCATTTACGCCACCTTTTTTTTCAAACCCAGCTCAACCGCAATGCGGTGCGCCTTGCCGCGGTTGGCTTTAATGCTGCCGTTCAGGATGCGGGATACATAGGTCGGGTCATAGCCCCGTTGATCGCACCAATCCTTAATGGTCTCGCCGCGCTTACGGAAACCTTCTTTCACTTTTTCTGCATTCACGGAATATCTCCTATTTCTATCTCGTGATAGAATGTTGAATATTTAAATATTTAAACAATCTTGCTTAAATGTTGGATAAATAATAACTGGATTATTTCTTTGTTGCAAGATTATTTCTACGATATTTTCGAGATTAATTCTATGAGTTTGATTTTTACTGGAAATATTCGCGCATTATTGAGCGAAAAAGACCTGACGATTGCAGAATTTGCCGATGCAATTAATGAAAAAGTGTCGCGTGTAAACGACGTATTGAGCGGAAAACAACGTCCGCCATTTGATATGGTGGAAAAAATCCTGTCAACTTTTGACATAGATGCAAACTGGCTGATTTCCGGGAAGAATATTTCTGCAAACAAATCAGACAATGAAGGGAATTATTCTAGAGATGCCGATTATGAATACATCCCTATGTACGACGTTGAAGTCTCCGCAGGCAATGGTGCAGCCGCCTATGGCGTTACCGACCCTGCCATGCACTTGGCTTTCCGTAAAGATTGGCTTAAATCGCGTGGCTTATATGCCAAAGACCTCAACTGCGTGATCGCACGCGGCGACAGCATGGAACCGACCATTGGTAACCGCGACACTCTGCTTATAGACACATCCCGAGCCATCCCACGCGATGGACATATCTATGTTATCCGCAGCAGCGACAGCTTATGGGTCAAGCGCGTGCAAAAGCAGATAGACGGCACCTTGCTATTACTATCCGACAATGAAGCCTATCCGCCGATGCCGCTACACCTCGACCAACACCCCGATATCCAAATCATCGGCCAGGTGATGAATGTGTCGCGAGATTTGAGCTAAATATATTCGATGTTGGGGAAAATAAGACCCAATAAAATCACATTTATGGCTGGTCAGGTAGCATAATGATGGATTTGGATTGGTTGGCAACCTTTGAAGAGGCATTAAAGCTGAAGCCACAATTTTCTATTAATTATCATGAAGACCTGTATTGGCTTTTCTCACACAAAATATGTCAATATATAAATGCACAAGGTATTGATGCAAAACCATACTTTGGCCGTCCAGCACTATCTAGAATATGGGAGATTGAACATCATCAGCAGAAACTACCAAACCGTGTCAATGTCTATGGATTATCTTATCACTATATAGAGCATGCTTATCGGAACGGCTTCAATGGAGAAAGCGGCATTCCTGCCAGCTTCAACTATTCAAGGGATGGCTATCAATACAACATATCGGAATTTGGAGAGTACCCTCCATTACTTATTGGTAACTTTGGCTTTGTTGTCGAGGACAAACATCTTTCAACCCACATTGATATTCCAAAATCATTAGATTTAATAGGAGTTGTTAAATTTAGAGAATACAAATCCCGGTTCATCTATTCTTGGATAGGGTTATTTCTACAAATACCCCCATTAAAATCCTTGCCGAACAAATTGATATCGGTTCCCCCATGGCAGTACTACTATGCCTATGCCAGCCAGTTTATGCGCTACTATGCGAATGGAGACTATTTCCAAGATGAAAATCAATTAAGAGCCAAACATGGTTTCCCGAAAAAAGGTACACGAGGTACTGGGGAGTTGATTCTTTATCGCTCGGTATGCGCCATATTTGATAACGAACCAGTCAAACGACATTATCGCGGCAGGGAGCTTCAGGGCTACGAGATTGACATCTGGTTACCTGAAAGAAAGATTGGCTTTGAATTTCAGGGAGAGCAACACTTTAAAGAAATTAAGCATTGGCATGGCACAGATGGCTTTCAAAAGCAAAAAGACAGAGACAAAATAAAAAAGAAATTATTTAAAAAACTAGATTATACAGTTCTTTACTTTAGTAAAAATTCTGATTTAAGTCAGGCTGGAGTGTTAAGGATTTTACGAGAAAATCTAGTCCTGAAGCCTACTTCATGCTGTTTTCTTGAAACTATACTCACCCCTTCTGATAATTCTAATAAAGTTCCACCGGCTCCTTGGAGAGTAGAAGAGGATTTAAATTCTTAAAGCACTATGCAAAGAGTAAAACCGTTGATCATCAGCAGTAAGAAAGAGGAAACATGAAAACCACCTATATCGTCCAAGCCTTTGATGAGCAGAAAATCAAAGGCCAGCTTGTCCTCAAACCGGTTCCCCCCATGCAGTTCAACAACGAAGCCGATGCCCTGCGCCGCGCCGAAAGGCTGTCTGAAAAATACGCCGGCGTGGTGGCTGTGGCTCAGGAATACGACGAAGACAGCGGCGAAATGGGCAAAACAACTGTACTGACGACATTAGGCAAGGTGCCTGAAGAGCTGTTTGAATCATAAAAATGTAGAAGAGAATTTTAATTTTTAAACCCGTTTAAAAGCTCAAAAACATAAAAGTCTTCAAAATCCCTGTAACGAAATAACTGTTACAGGGATTTTTCTTATGTCTCTCAATCATCAAACTGAATTGCCGTGGGTAGCCGTAGCACGCCTCTATATCGGCCTAGCCGAAATCCCTGGCAAACAACACAACCCGACGATTATCAACTGGTTAGCTACTTTAAATGCGTGGTGGCGTGATGACGAAACGCCTTGGTGCGGTACGTTTGTTGCCCATTGCTGCCGCCGTACTGGACGCGGTTTACCTAAGCATTGGTATCGCGCCAAGGCATGGGCAGAAGCAGGCACGCGCTTAAAGCAACCGGCTTATGGCTGCATCGTGGTGTTTGATCGCCAAGGCGGCGGCCATGTTGGCTTTGTGGTTGGACAGGATAACCAGGGTAATTTGATGGTGCTGGGTGGTAATCAAGCCAACAAGGTCAGCATTGCCAAGTTCCCTCGCAGCCGTGTTACCGCATATGTATGGCCGTCGGATAAAGGTAAACCGAGTTGGCCGTTACAGAGCCGCTATAAGCTGCCGCGTATTCAGATGGCGGGCGGGTTTTCAAATAATGAAGCATAAAGGGCATCTGCAATGAATAAATCACTTATTGCGTATGCCTTATCCGTTGCCCTTTCATCGCATCCGCTTGTTCAGATGCCGGCAAGGTTTCGGGTTGCAGACAAAATGTCTGTAATTTTGCCAAGAGGCAGAATTGGCAAATCAGGCGTAGCTGCTGCACGCCGTGCCGCCAAACTCAGGAAAGCAAGAAAATGAAACTCTTTAAATGGCTTGGAGGCCTGATCACTAACCCTGCCACAGGGCAAATCAGCCACACTAAACTCTGGGCAAACATTGCCGCTTGCGTGATGACCTATAAATTTACCATCCAGCCCGACGCACCCGAGTGGCTTTGGTGGGCATACGGTGGCATGG
>NZ_JBLUPI010000024.1:0-5642 GCF_048060015.1 Neisseria sp. S1 | reverse complement strand
TTTCACCGTTGGCGCGCAGCATTTCCACCGCCGCACCCACCGTGGTCAGCCGCTTGCCGTTTTTGCGCATGGTTTCCATCACCAACGTGCTGATCACTTTTGCTTCTTCCCGCGTTAAGGCCGATTTACCGGCATCTACGCGGCGCTTGCGGGTCGGCTTTAACACAACTGCTTCCAGTTTGCGGTGCAATGTAGCCAAACTGATCCCCAAAGCTGCTGCCTGCTCTTTCAGATAGGTCGTCTTGCCGCCGCGCCCACGCTGTTCGGCCTCGCGGGCGATTTCGGCCAAACGCTCCGTCATTGCCGCATTCATGATTACGCTCCATTGCCTTCCGAAGACTCATAACCCTTCAGCCATTCAGGCACATCATCAGTAGGTGCTTCTTCGGGTAGGGCAAACAGTTCGCGCAGCATTTCCGCATCGCGTATCACCTGATTGATGCTGCCGACCATCTGTGCGCGGTGGTCAAAACCGTGCGCTTCGCCGTGGGCAACCAGCTGTTCGAATAAATCGCGCAGGCGGCTGATATCCGAACGCACGCCGATTACCGCCGTACTCAAACGCATGGTCAGCTCGCTGGCCACATCTTGCGGCTTCGGCTCTTTAACCTGCTTCTTGGCCAGTTTTTCCGCCAGCTCGTCCACTTTCTTATTTTTGTCGGCAATGACTTGGTCTTTGGCCGCCGCCGTTTCGCGGCTTTCACGCAGCGCCAGGCGCAGTTCTTTCACCGTCATGCGGTCAACGTCATCAAGCGTGTGGCCGTTGATGTCGCCGCCGTCGGCCAGCTCGATCAGGGTTACGTCTTCTTCCACCAGCAGTTCGAGCAGTTTCGACTTGCCTAAATCCATCAACTTTGGCGCAGCTTTCTGCATCTGCGGGGTAGCAAAGCGTTGGGTAGCACGCATCAAGCGCGATGCTTCCATTTTTCCAATCCCAAATTGCTCTTTAGTGATATTTTCAAAACGACCATGTTCGGTATGTTCTTTCAGCACAATCAGGGCGCGTCCCAGTTCAAACATGCCTTCCATTGTCTGCCGTACCGCTAATCGGCCGCGCTCAATCCAGCGTTCTTCGCTGTACACCTCACCGTTGCCCCATTGCTCCATCACCATCACACTGCGCGCGGCTTGGTAGTTTTGCGCGGCTGCCACATCAATTACTTCCAATTCATTGCTCATTTTTTGTCCCTCAAAAGTAACGACGTCGTTACTTTTCAAAATCCGTTAATCCACATCGACCCTTTTGCCGACTTCCGCAATTTTGCTTTGCAGCCGCTCATGCTGCCGTCTGAAACGCTCGGCGATTTGCAGCGTTTTAATGCTGTAGGCAAAATTGCCGTTATCCAGTTTGACCACCAATCCTTCAGCAATCAGATCGTCTAAATCGCGGCTCACATGCACCGGTGATATACCGAGGCCGTCTGAAATCTCTTTATTGCTTACCCCGATAATCGGATGGGCTTCCAAAGCCTTAAACACCTTCAAGAGCCTGATACCTTTGGCACTCATCATTTCAACCCCAGTCTCACAGCAATTTCATGCCCCTTGCCGTAGTTGCCTTTACGCTGGCCGCCGACCACCAGATACACATCGCGCGGCTTAAAGCCGTTCTCTCTTGCCCACTGCGCCAGCGTTTGGCCGTTTTTGGCAAAATTTTCTTTAAGCTCATCTGCCGTAAGCATTTCTTTGGTCTGTACGCGGGTAAATTTCAGCACCCGTCCGTATGGTTGGTTAATGCACTCATGATTAATCATCGCTTTTCTCCTTCAGCCCCAGCATCACCGCCGCTTCGTGGCTTTTGCCGAAATTGCCTTTCAGCTTGCCGCGCAAGAGGTGCTCCACCGTGGTGCGTTCCAAATTGAAATATTTCGCCCAATGTGCCTTGCACACGCCGTGGCGGCGGAACCACTTGGCCGCGCTCTGCGGCGTTTGTGGATAGGGAATCGGCTTGAAATTCAAAGGTTTTTCCATATTATTTATGCCTTTCGTGTGATATAATGTGTTTATTTTTCAGAAGGATTCTGCCGTGGAATCAAAAGCGTTGTTCCACCCCACCGAATACGAAGCACTTCAAACCATTGCCACCTTAACTGGCATAAACCGCAGCACTTGGGATGCATTGGGCGAAATCCTGCTGATCGAATTCGCCACATCCGGCGGCGCACCGTTTCCGGTGGGGCTTTCCGCTGCCACTCTGGAAAGCCTGCTGAAGGATTTGCAGGCGGCCATAGATTGCCGTCCCGATAACGGCGGCAATGCCTGAATGCAGATGGCTTCATTTTTCGTCCTTTCGCGTGATGAATTAGGGTGTTTTGTGTTTCGATGTGGAAATTATAGGAAGAGTTCTTCCTATTCTGCAAGGAGTATTTTATGAGGAACTCTTCCTTTTCGGGTAACCGATTGAAAGAAGAAAGAAAAAAGTTAGGGCTGACACAGGCACAAGCTGCTGAAAAATGTGGAGTTTCAGGAAGAATGTGGGGAGATTACGAACGTGGAATTAGCCAACCCAAAACGGAACTTTTCTTCCAATTTGAAAAAGCAGGCATAGACGTTCAATACGTCATGCACGGCAGGCGCGATGAAACGGCCGCCATGCCGTCTGAAAAACTGAGCAAAGAAGAACAGGAGCTGCTGGATTTGTTTCGCCAAGCCAGCGATTTAGGCCGAGCCGTCATTTTGAGTGCTGCGCGCGGAGCAGAGAAAAAAGCCACGCCTTCGGCTGATAAAGTGAGTAACGGATAAATGATATGAATACGGCGTTGACACCTGAATTAATGGAAAAATTAGAACGGTTAAGAGACCTTGAATTTGAGGCACAAGAACTACGAGCAGAGCTGCAACCGTGGTTAGATAATGCTTGCAAACAATATTTTTGTTGCATGGCTTGAGAACCAACTGGAAAAAGGTCAGGATATTTCCATTTTGGAGTTAAAAAGCAATTTATCAGATTTAACTTACCATTCGGCAATGAATGACAATGTCGCGTTGTGGCATCAGGTAAGTGAGGTGAAGAAATTGCTTGCTATTTATGAAGCCAATCGGAAAACATAAAAAATGCCGTCTGAAAGTTTCAGACGGCATTTAAGACACTCCGGCATTCTGGCTGCGCTGGTGTTCTGAAATGAATCTTAGCAAAACAACGGCTTTCGCGTACTTTAAAGTGCATTAGAAATTGGAACAGTATGGAGACGACCATCAACAGCAAAGACACACTCTTAGTCGATACTTCTAAAACCAACCCCCGCGACGGCCAAATTTATGTCATTCGCAGCAGCGATGTGCTGTGGGTCAAACGTATCCAACGCCAGCTTGACGGCTCACTCCTGCTGATATCCGATAACACAACTTATCCGCCAATGCCGCTTGCATTGGCCGACCACCCCGATATTCAGGTCATCGGGCAGGTGGTGCAGATATCTAAAGACCTGAATTGAAATTTAGCAAAGGAAAACATATTTAACTATTTCGAAATTAAAATGATCAAACATCTATATAAATGCCGTCTGAAAAGATTTCAAATGGCCTGATTGAAATAGAAAGGGAAACATGGCTACTGTTATCATCAGAAATGAAGAAGATATTTACCAGATCCTGCAAAATTATCTTGACAACGAAAATTATTTTCAGAATGTCGATATCGAGATAGAATCTCTTCCTAAGCTAGAATTAAGGCTAGTCGGTGAAGAATTTCATTCTAGTATTACGCCAACGGTCATGAAGGCGTTTATTGAGCTGCAAAACGGGATAAACCGTGCGTATGCTGTGTCCAAATATGGCGAAGCCAATGCCAATCGTCTGACTCAGGAAGAAAAAGACGAGTTGGAATTTGTGGTTCAAGTCAGGGAAGGCAGTTCGTTATTTTCTTTAGATTTCACAGCTGGTTTTACAAAACTGCTGGAAAAAGGCATATCACAAATGACGGGAACACAGATAACAATTTCGGTTCTTACCATAGCCATTATGTGGGGTGGTGTGAGTGCCTTTAAATATTATTTGGATTATAGAAAAGACCGGCGGGTGGCGGAAGCGAGAGAAGCTCAGGATTTACAACTAATTGAACACTTGAATTTTGTGTCAGAGCAGGAAACCGAGCGAACAAAAATCATTGCTGCTCTTGCTGCTCGTGAGCCTGTTGTCAAAAAAATCAAAGAAATTTCAGATGAATCAAAAGCAGAAGCGGTCAAAAAACTGGCTCAGGCTGAGACTATTCAAATCGGTGATGCTATTGAACTTAGTGGCGAGCAAGCGGAAGAATTGGTTAAAAATGCCCGAAAACGTTCGATTGAAACCCGCCTAGATGGTACTTATCGCATTTTGTCAGTGGATTCAAGTCTGCCTGATGAGTTCAAAGTAACCGTCCAACAAAGAGGTAGTGCTGTGAAATTTACCGCTTCCGTTCAGGAAGATTCATTTGAGCAAAGATATAAGAAAATTTTGCAGGAAAACGAATGGGGCAAAACACCGCTATTTCTGCAAATCAACGCTACTTTGCGTGCAACTGACAATTCGGTTATCAGAGCGACCATTACGAAAGCTGAAAATCTACCCGAAGATAATGAACCTGCCGAAGAGTAAATTCAGTTTTAACCCGTATTAAAGCCTATTCAGGCAGTCTTACTTAAAATCCCTATAACTCATCTTGTGTTATAGGGATTTTTTTATATCCAGCAAACTCAATCAATTCATCGAGCGCATACTCTCCCATGAGGGAGGTTACGTCAAGTTTCCTTTACCCTCTTGGTTGGATTTACTATGTGACAGATTTATATTATTTTATTTGCCTTGGTTCCACTTATAAATATTTTAGATAAACATAACCGTAAAGCATGAAAACGATATCATTAATAAAATTAAAAAGGTAAGTCTGATTATTAAACCCCTTTAAAAGAATTCTCCGCCCTATATTTTCCATAATCCCTATAACCCAACCAGTTATAGGGATTTTTCTTATGCCAATCAACCAACAAACAGAATTGCCATGGATTGCCGTAGCACGCCTCTATATCGGCCTAGCCGAAATCCCTGGCAAACAACACAACCCGACGATTATCAACTGGTTAGCTACTTTAAATGCATGGTGGCGTGATGACGAAACGCCGTGGTGCGGCACGTTTGTTGCCCATTGCTGCCGCCGCACTGGACGTGGATTACCTAAGCATTGGTATCGCGCTAAGGCATGGGCAGAAGCAGGCACGCGCTTAAAGCAACCGGCTTATGGCTGCATCGTGGTGTTTGAACGCCAAGGTGGCGGTCATGTTGGCTTTGTAGTCGGACAGGATAACCAGGGTAATTTGATGGTACTGGGTGGTAATCAAGCCAACAAGGTCAGCATTGCCAAGTTCCCTCGTAGTCGTGTTACCGCATATGTATGGCCGTCGGATAAAGGTAAGCCGAGTTGGCCGTTACAGAGCCGCTATAAGCTGCCGCGTATTCAGATGGCGGGCGGGTTTTCAAGCAACGAAGCATAAAGGGCACTGCAATGAAACTCTTTAAATGGCTTGGTGGCCTGATCACCAACCCTGCCACAGGGCAAATCAGCCACACTAAACTCTGGGCAAACATTGCCGCTTGCGTGATGACCTATAAATTTACCATCCAGCCCGATGCACCCGAGTGGCTTTGGTGGGCATACGGTGGCATGG
>NZ_JBLUPI010000023.1:0-5714 GCF_048060015.1 Neisseria sp. S1 | reverse complement strand
AAAAAGTTAGAGATTGAACATAAGAGTTTGATCCTGGCTCAGATTGAACGCTGGCGGCATGCTTTACACATGCAAGTCGAACGGCAGCACGAAAGAGCTTGCTCTTTTGGTGGCGAGTGGCGAACGGGTGAGTAATACATTGGAACGTACCGAGTAATGGGGGATAACTGTCCGAAAGGATGGCTAATACCGCATACGCTCTGAGGAGGAAAGCGGGGGACCTTCGGGCCTCGCGTTATTCGAGCGGCCAATGTCTGATTAGCTAGTTGGTGGGGTAAAGGCCTACCAAGGCGACGATCAGTAGTGGGTCTGAGAGGATGATCCGCCACACTGGGACTGAGACACGGCCCAGACTCCTACGGGAGGCAGCAGTGGGGAATTTTGGACAATGGGCGAAAGCCTGATCCAGCCATGCCGCGTGTCTGAAGAAGGCCTTCGGGTTGTAAAGGACTTTTGTCAGGGAAGAAAGGGTTTGGGTTAATACCCTGAGCTTATGACGGTACCTGAAGAATAAGCACCGGCTAACTACGTGCCAGCAGCCGCGGTAATACGTAGGGTGCGAGCGTTAATCGGAATTACTGGGCGTAAAGCGAGCGCAGACGGTTACTTAAGCAAGATGTGAAAGCCCCGGGCTCAACCTGGGAACTGCGTTTTGAACTGGGTGACTAGAGTGTGTCAGAGGGGGGTAGAATTCCACGTGTAGCAGTGAAATGCGTAGAGATGTGGAGGAATACCGATGGCGAAGGCAGCCCCCTGGGATAACACTGACGTTCATGCTCGAAAGCGTGGGTAGCAAACAGGATTAGATACCCTGGTAGTCCACGCCCTAAACGATGTCAATTAGCTGTTGGGGTACTTGATACCTTAGTAGCGTAGCTAACGCGTGAAATTGACCGCCTGGGGAGTACGGTCGCAAGATTAAAACTCAAAGGAATTGACGGGGACCCGCACAAGCGGTGGATGATGTGGATTAATTCGATGCAACGCGAAGAACCTTACCTGGTCTTGACATGTACGGAACCCTCCAGAGACGGAGGGGTGCCTTCGGGAGCCGTAACACAGGTGCTGCATGGCTGTCGTCAGCTCGTGTCGTGAGATGTTGGGTTAAGTCCCGCAACGAGCGCAACCCTTGTCATTAGTTGCCATCATTTAGTTGGGCACTCTAATGAGACTGCCGGTGACAAGCCGGAGGAAGGTGGGGATGACGTCAAGTCCTCATGGCCCTTATGACCAGGGCTTCACACGTCATACAATGGTCGGTACAGAGGGTAGCCAAGCCGCGAGGCGGAGCCAATCCCAGAAAACCGATCGTAGTCCGGATTGCACTCTGCAACTCGAGTGCATGAAGTCGGAATCGCTAGTAATCGCAGGTCAGCATACTGCGGTGAATACGTTCCCGGGTCTTGTACACACCGCCCGTCACACCATGGGAGTGGGGGATACCAGAATTGGGTAGGGTAACCTTCGGGAGCCCGCTTAACACGGTATGCTTCATGACTGGGGTGAAGTCGTAACAAGGTAGCCGTAGGGGAACCTGCGGCTGGATCACCTCCTTTCTAGAGAAGAAGAGGTTTAAGGCATTCACACTTATCGGTAAGCTGTGGAATTAGAGATGCAAAGGAAGTAAACAAGGCCTTGGGTTTGTAGCTCAGCTGGTTAGAGCACACGCTTGATAAGCGTGGGGTCGGAGGTTCAAGTCCTCCCAGACCCACCAAACGCATGAAGCAGAAGAGTCCGGTAGCGGATTTGGAAAGCGAAGGGCCAGGATACCCGATACTGGGGGCATAGCTCAGTTGGTAGAGCACCTGCTTTGCAAGCAGGGGGTCATCGGTTCGATCCCGTTTGCCTCCACCATACTTTGCAAATCAAAGCGAAAGAAAGTTGAAGTGAAGAAGCGCGAAAAAGCTTCTTTTTAGTTGACTTTCAGAAGTTGGCTGTTATAATGGCCAGCTCATTTTGATTTGCGAAGTAAGCCAGCGGCTGGCATATGTTGTATTGCATATGTAAGAAGTTGCTTGGAAAGCGCATCGATCTTTAACAAATTGGAAAGCCGAAATCAACAAACAAAGACAATGTTGGTCGGATTGGGAAAGAAGCGGTTGCAACTGCTTTCTTTCAAACTTTAAAGAAAAGCCTTGCTGAGTATTTAATAAGCAATTCGATCACAGTATTTGGGTGATGATTGTATCAACCGGTCCTGAAAAACAAAAGGCAGGATCGGTACACAACAAGCAGTAAGCTTTATCAAAGTAAGTGCCTTAAGCCGGATTGCCTAGTCAACGGGATGAAGGCGAAGTCAAAAAGGTTCTTGAAATGATAGAGTCAAGTGAATAAGTGCATCAGGTGGATGCCTTGGCGATGATAGGCGACGAAGGACGTGTAAGCCTGCGAAAAGCGTGGGGGAGCTGGCAATAAAGCTATGATCCCGCGATGTCCGAATGGGGAAACCCACTCAGCTTGCTGAGTATCCTTATCTGAATACATAGGATAAGCGAAGCGAACCCGGAGAACTGAACCATCTAAGTACCCGGAGGAAAAGAAATCAACCGAGATTCCGTAAGTAGTGGCGAGCGAACACGGAGGAGCCTGTATATGATAATTGTTGCGATAGAAGAACAAGCTGGGAAGCTTGGCCATAGTGGGTGATAGCCCCGTATTCGAAATTGCAATGATGGTACTAGGTATACGACAAGTAGGGCGGGACACGTGAAATCCTGTCTGAATATGGGGGGACCATCCTCCAAGGCTAAATACTCATCATCGACCGATAGTGAACCAGTACCGTGAGGGAAAGGCGAAAAGAACCCCGGGAGGGGAGTGAAATAGAACCTGAAACCTGATGCATACAAACAGTGGGAGCGGACTTGTTCCGTGACTGCGTACCTTTTGTATAATGGGTCAACGACTTACATTCAGTAGCGAGCTTAACCGGATAGGGGAGGCGTAGGGAAACCGAGTCTTAATAGGGCGATGAGTTGCTGGGTGTAGACCCGAAACCGAGTGATCTATCCATGGCCAGGATGAAGGTGCCGTAACAGGTACTGGAGGTCCGAACCCACGCATGTTGCAAAATGCGGGGATGAGCTGTGGATAGGGGTGAAAGGCTAAACAAACTCGGAGATAGCTGGTTCTCCCCGAAAACTATTTAGGTAGTGCCTCGAGTAAGAGACTGATGGGGGTAAAGCACTGTTATGGCTAGGGGGTTATTGCAACTTACCAACCCATGGCAAACTAAGAATACCATCAAGTTGTTCCTCGGGAGACAGACAGCGGGTGCTAACGTCCGTTGTCAAAAGGGAAACAACCCAGACCGCCAGCTAAGGTCCCAAATGATAGATTAAGTGGTAAACGAAGTGGGAAGGCCCAGACAGCCAGGATGTTGGCTTAGAAGCAGCCATCATTTAAAGAAAGCGTAATAGCTCACTGGTCGAGTCGTCCTGCGCGGAAGATGTAACGGGGCTCAAATCTATAACCGAAGCTGCGGATGCTAATTTATTAGCATGGTAGGGGAGCGTTCTGTAGGCCGAAGAAGGTAACTTGAAAAGGTTGCTGGAGGTATCAGAAGTGCGAATGTTGACATGAGTAGCGATAAAGCGGGTGAAAAGCCCGCTCGCCGAAAACCCAAGGTTTCCTACGCAACGTTCATCGGCGTAGGGTGAGTCGGCCCCTAAGGCGAGGCAGAAATGCGTAGTCGATGGGAAACGGGTTAATATTCCCGTACTTTGATTTAGTGCGATGTGGGGACGGAGAAGGTTATGTCAGCGGCCTGTTGGAATAGGTCGTTCAAGCCGGTAGGTGGAAAGTTTAGGCAAATCCGGACTTTCATAACACCGAGAAGTGATAACGAGACTCTACGGAGTTGAAGTGACAGATACCACGCTTCCAGGAAAAGCCACTAAGCTTCAGCTAAATCAGAACCGTACCGCAAACCGACACAGGTGGGTAGGATGAGAATTCTAAGGCGCTTGAGAGAACTCAGGAGAAGGAACTCGGCAAATTGATACCGTAACTTCGGGAGAAGGTATGCCCTCTAATGTGAAGCACTTGCTGCGTAAGCATCGGAGGGTCGCAGAGAATAGGTGGCTGCGACTGTTTATTAAAAACACAGCACTCTGCTAACACGAAAGTGGACGTATAGGGTGTGACGCCTGCCCGGTGCTGGAAGGTTAATTGAAGATGTGCAAGCATCGGATCGAAGCCCCAGTAAACGGCGGCCGTAACTATAACGGTCCTAAGGTAGCGAAATTCCTTGTCGGGTAAGTTCCGACCCGCACGAATGGCGTAACGATGGCCACACTGTCTCCTCCTGAGACTCAGCGAAGTTGAAATGGTTGTGAAGATGCAATCTCCCCGCTGCTAGACGGAAAGACCCCGTGAACCTTTACTGTAGCTTTGCATTGGACTTTGAAGGCACTTGTGTAGGATAGGTGGGAGGCTTTGAAGCAGAGACGCCAGTTTCTGTGGAGCCGTCCTTGAAATACCACCCTGGTGTCTTTGAGGTTCTAACCCAGACCCGTTATCCGGGTCGGGGACCGTGCATGGTAGGCAGTTTGACTGGGGCGGTCTCCTCCCAAAGAGTAACGGAGGAGTTCGAAGGTTACCTAGGTCCGGTCGGAAATCGGACTGATAGTGCAATGGCAAAAGGTAGCTTAACTGCGAGACCGACAAGTCGAGCAGGTGCGAAAGCAGGACATAGTGATCCGGTGGTTCTGTATGGAAGGGCCATCGCTCAACGGATAAAAGGTACTCCGGGGATAACAGGCTGATTCCGCCCAAGAGTTCATATCGACGGCGGAGTTTGGCACCTCGATGTCGGCTCATCACATCCTGGGGCTGTAGTCGGTCCCAAGGGTATGGCTGTTCGCCATTTAAAGTGGTACGTGAGCTGGGTTTAAAACGTCGTGAGACAGTTTGGTCCCTATCTGCAGTGGGCGTTGGAAGTTTGACGGGGGCTGCTCCTAGTACGAGAGGACCGGAGTGGACGAACCTCTGGTGTACCGGTTGTCACGCCAGTGGCATAGCCGGGTAGCTAAGTTCGGAAGAGATAAACGCTGAAAGCATCTAAGCGTGAAACTCGCCTGAAGATGAGACTTCCCTGGTGGTTTAACCACCCTAAAGAGTCGTTCGAGACCAGGACGTTGATAGGTCGGGTGTGGAAGTGCAGCAATGCATGGAGCTAACCGATACTAATTGCTCGTGAGGCTTGACTCTATCATTTGAAGGGCTTTACCCGAAATGAAAAAGCTTATGTAAGTCTTGATTATAAAGATACCATCACCGTTGATTAAATAATAAATAAGTGGAATAAACCTTCCATAACGGCTTTACCAATTTGACAGTTTAAGTCTGGCGGCCATAGCGAGTTGGTCCCACGCCTTCCCATCCCGAACAGGACCGTGAAACGACTCAGCGCCGATGATAGTGTGGATTCCCATGTGAAAGTAGGTCACTGCCAGACACCCATTCCTAAAAGCCCCGGTAAAGCCGGGGCTTTTAATTTGCTTCTTGAAAAGCAAACTAACAAGTAAACAAACTAAAAAATACTGATTTCTAAAAACAGCCGTACAATCTATGGGGATTGTACGGCTGTTTGGCTTTGCTTCGGTCCCGCATACTTAGCTTTAGCGCAAAACCGTGCGTATCCAGCGGTTGACCCACTGCTGCTGTTTGCGGGTGATGGTGCTGTAACCGGGTGTACTGTGCTCCGGCGGCGG
>NZ_JBLUPI010000022.1:0-8011 GCF_048060015.1 Neisseria sp. S1 | reverse complement strand
TGTTTGGCTTTGCTTCGGTCCCGCATACTTAGCTTTAGCGCAAAACCGTGCGTATCCAGCGGTTGACCCACTGCTGCTGTTTGCGGGTGATGGTGCTGTAACCGGGTGTACTGTGCTCCGGCGGCGGTTCTACAAAGCCAAAGGCGGGAGGAAGGCGGGTGTCTTTGATGGCCGGGTAGACCCACATTTCGGCGGGTAGCGCCTGTTGCGCCTCGGGGTCCTGTAGAAAGGCCACCAGCTCGCCGGCCAGTGCCGGTTGGGCCGCTCCTCTTAATACCGCCGCGCCTTCTACCTGACGGTAAACGCCTCCTTTGAGTAGCAGGTTCCCTGTCGGCGGAACCCTGTATCGGCCCTTGCTGAAGAAAACCTCCGCCGCAGGACTGGTGGTGTAGCTGACTATCAATGGACGACTACCACCGTTTTGGGTAAATTCAGTGTAGTAGGCATCGCTCCAGCTTTTGGTTATTTTTACGCCATTTTTACGCATATTTCCCCACCAAGAAAATGCCTTTTGTTCTCCCATATACCCGATATTAGCCATTAAAAATGCTAAACCAGGGCTGGAGGTACCAGGGTTGGGCATCACTAGAAGGTCTTTATACTCAGGTTTAGTTAAATCTTCTAATGTTTTTGGCAGGGCTAATCCTTTTTGATCAAACCATTTTTTATCATAATTGATAGCTACATAAGCATAGTTGACAGCTGCAATACCAGGGAGCCCTGCTACCGTGGTTTTACTTCGCGGTTGGTGGATGGCTAGTATACCGCTTTGGCTAGCTTTACCAATATTGGCATTATCTAATCCATAGACGGCATCAGCAATTGGATTAGCTCGGCTCAGAATAAGCTTATTCAACATTTCATTACCGCTACCGACTTTAATAATAGAAACTTTGGCGTTGTTTTCTTGTTCGAATTTTGCCAATACTTCTTGTGGCAGACTAAATGATTTATGCACGGCTAAACGCACCTCAGTAGCAGCAAAGCCGTTTAGGCTGAAAAGTAGTGAGCTCAGCCCGAGTAAAAAGGTTTTTTTAATCATGTGATTTAGCTGGGTAAGTTTGTTTAAGAATAAGGTATCATACTAATTATAGAGATTCTATACAAAAATAGGTTGAGGTTTTTAAAAATAGTATTTATAAGCATTAATTAATTTTTTGTTATTTTATATCAATATTTTATGGAAATATAGAATTTATGAGCCCGGTTTGGTTGTTTGATTTTGATAATACCCTGCATCATGCCGATGCAGGGATTTTTGATTTGATTAATCAGCATATGACGGTTTATTTAGCTAATAAGCTTAAGATAAATATAGAGCAGGCTTCTTATATTAGAAAAGATTATTGGCACCGATACGGAGCGACATTAGCAGGATTACAATTACATCATCCCGAGATTGATATATATGAATTTTTGCAATGTAGCCACCCTTTAGAGAAGCTTTCTGAGGCTTTAGTGCCAATGGTAGGCAGTGCGGAAACTTTAGCTGCTTTAAAGGGTCGAAAAATAGTATTTTCCAACGGACCTTCATTTTATATACAGAGTTTGATAAAACAATTGGGGCTTGAGTTTTATTTTGAGGTTTTACTGGGAACCGATGATCTAGATTTGGCTTATAAGCCCTCAGACAAAGCTTATTTAAATGTTTGTCAAATTATAAAAGTTATGCCGTCTGAATGTATTATGGTAGATGATAGTTTAGATAACCTACGTACGGCAAAAGCTTTAGGTATGCAAACAGTATGGTTTGGACAAAGTGAAAGCCAATTTTCATTTGTCGATTTTACCGCTATTGATATGGCTGCTTTAGCAGAATGGGGAAAGACCTTGTAATGAATTTTACTATTCTGCCAATCCGTATTTGATTACAATATATGATTATATTTTTTTAATTAAGGATACTGGGATGCGTATCGTTCCCCTTTTGGTTTTGATTGCAGCTTTAACCGGATGCAGCTGGGAAACCTATCAAAAAGAAGATGGTAAAACAGGTCTTCGGCCTAAATATGAAGCGGGTACACGAGTTTATTATCAAGATGGATCATATTCAAGGAATATGCACTATAACGGCTTTCGCCCAGAACCCCACGCGGTTAAACCTAATGCGGTAGAGCCTAAAGAAGTAGGCGGTACCAAATGGCAGCCACCAATCAAATAATAGTTGTGGCAAAATAATGCCGTCTGAAAAATAATTTTCTTTAATAAATCTACTATTTTATAAAGGGTCAAACATGATGAGCCAAACCCCTCTTCACATAGTGATTCTTGCAGCCGGTAAAGGCACTCGCATGTATTCCAAATTACCAAAAGTGCTACATGAAATCGGCGGCCAAAGTATGGTTGCACGTGTCATTGATACGGCTCAAAGCCTTAATCCTGCCAGTGTATCTGTAGTTATTGGGCATGGTAAAGAGCAAGTATTGGAGCGTGTAAAACGTAATGTGAATTGGGTAGAGCAAACCGAGCAGCTGGGTACCGGACATGCGGTTAAAATGGCATTGCCCTATCTGCCTAAAGAAGGCCGTACATTGGTTCTATACGGCGATGTACCTTTAATCGATCGTAATACTTTGGAAGCTTTGTTAGAAGCAGCTGGCGATGAAGTTGGCCTGCTGACGGACGTGCTGGATAATCCTACAGGATATGGCCGTATTATCCGTGAAAACGGTAATGTGGTCGCGATCGTTGAAGAAAAAGATGCCGATGTTGCGCAAAAAGCCGTAAAAGAAACCAATACTGGTATTTTAGTGCTACCCAATGCCAAGCTTGAGAATTGGCTTAATGCTCTGCAGAGTAATAATGCACAAGGCGAATACTATCTTACTGATTTGATTTCACTGGCTAACCGAGACGGTATTAAAGTACACCCGGTTCAAGTTTCGGCCAGCTATTTGGCAGCCGGTGTAAACAATAAATTGCAATTGGCCGAATTGGAACGTATTTTCCAAGAAGGACAAGCAAAAACACTGCTGACGGCAGGGGTAACCTTACGCGATCCGGCACGTTTTGACTTACGCGGTAGCTTGAAGCACGGGCAAGATGTTGTAATTGATGTTAACGTGGTGATTGAAGGAGAAGTAGAGCTTGGAGACGATGTAGAAATCGGTGCCAACTGCTTTATCCGCAATGCTAAGATTGCTGCGGGTACCAAAGTTCAGCCTTTTTCGCATCTTGAAGGTTGCGAAATTGGCGAGCGTGGGCAAATCGGACCGTTTGCCCGCTTACGGCCTAATGCCAAATTAGCCGCCGAAGTGCATATCGGCAATTTTGTCGAGGTGAAAAATACAACGGTAGGACAGGGCAGTAAAGCCAACCACCTAACCTACTTGGGAGATGCTGAAATCGGCAGTAAAACCAATATCGGTGCAGGTACGATTACTGCCAATTATGATGGCGTAAACAAATACAAAACCATTATCGGCGATGAAGTTCGGATTGGTTCAAACAGCGTTTTGGTCGCTCCTGTAACAGTAGGTAACCGTGCGACGATCGGTGCCGGCAGTGCCATTACCAAATTATGCCCTGAAAATAAACTGGTGCTTGCTAGAGCCCGCCAAAGCGTAATCGAGGGTTGGATACGCCCGGAAAAGCCGGCTAAAAAATAATCCTTCTTTCAGACGGCCTTACGATAAAACTAGGCCGTCTGAAAAAGTTTCCATGCTTATTTTGTCGAGAGTCGGCAAGGTAGGGTTTTGATAAATCTGATACTAAGGAACTTTTATGTGCGGTATCGTAGGTGCTATTCGTGCCAACCACAACGTTGTGGACTTTTTAACAGACGGTTTGAAACGTCTTGAATATCGGGGTTACGACTCTTCGGGCATTGCTGTGCAAACCGGCGAAAAAATCACCCGAGTGCGCCGTGTAGGCCGTGTGCAGCTGATGGAAGATGCAGCGCGTGCCAAAGGCGTGCACGGTCATATGGGTATCGGTCATACCCGTTGGGCAACCCACGGCGGTGTAACCGAACCTAATGCCCACCCGCATATTTCAGGCGGCCTGATTGCCGTGGTGCATAACGGCATTATCGAAAACTTCGAAGAAGAGCGTATCCGTCTGCAAGGCTTGGGCTATGAATTTGAATCGCAAACCGATACCGAAGTAATTGCCCACAGCGTAAAGCACGAATACCAAAATAACGGCGGTGATTTGTTTGAAGCCGTTAAATCTGCCTGTGCCCGTTTCCACGGAGCCTATGCCATCGGCGTGATTGCCAACGACAACCACGAAGAAATGGTTGTGGCGCGTATGGGGTGCCCGTTGCTGGTTGCATTGGGCGACCAAGAAACCTTTATCGCATCCGACGTATCCGCAGTGATCGCCTTTACCCGCAATATCGCTTATTTGGAAGACGGCGATATCGCCATTCTGACTGCCGGCGGTATCAAAAAACTGATTGATAAAAACGGCAATCCTGCCGAGCGCAAAGTAAAAGTATCCGAGCTTTCGCTGGCTTCGTTGGAGCTTGGCCCATACAGCCATTTTATGCAAAAAGAAATTCATGAACAGCCTAAAGCAATTGCGGATACTGCCGAAGTATTTATCGATGGCGGCTTTAATCCTGAAAACTTCGGCGAAAAAGCCCGCGAAGTATTCGAAGATATCGACAGCATCAAAATCTTAGCCTGCGGTACTTCTTACTATTCCGCGCTTACCAGCAAATATTGGCTTGAATCCATTGCTAAAATCCCGACAGATGTTGAGATTGCCAGCGAATACCGCTACCGCGACGTGATAGCCAACCCCAAACAGCTGATTATCACCATTTCCCAATCCGGCGAAACACTGGATACCATGGAGGCGTTGAAATACGCCCAATCTCTCGGCCATAAGCACAGCTTGTCGATTTGTAACGTAATGGAATCCGCCCTGCCGCGAGAAAGCGAACTGGTGCTTTATACCCGCGCCGGTGCGGAAATCGGTGTGGCCTCTACCAAAGCCTTTACTACCCAATTGGTCGTATTATTCGGTTTGGCCGTTACCTTGGCGAAGCTGCGCGGTTTTGTTGGCGAAGAGCAGGAAAACCGCTTCCGCGAAGAGCTGCGCCTGTTGCCGGGCAGTATCCAGCATGTGCTGAATCTTGAGCCGCAAATCGCCGCATGGTCGCAAAAATTCGCCAAGAAAACCAGCGCGTTGTTCCTCGGTCGCGGTATCCATTATCCGATTGCCCTCGAAGGTGCATTGAAACTGAAAGAAATCACCTATATTCATGCAGAAGCCTATCCCGCAGGCGAGCTGAAACACGGCCCGCTGGCTTTGGTAGACGAAAATATGCCGATTGTGGTGATTGCTCCCAACGACAGCCTGTTGGACAAAGTAAAAGCCAATATGCAGGAAGTAGGCGCGCGCGGCGGTGAATTGTTTGTATTTACCGATCTCGACAGTAATTTCACCGGCAGCGAAGGCGTACATGTAATCCGGACCCCGCGCCATGCCGGCGTATTGTCGCCCATTGTTCATACAATCCCTGTACAGCTGCTGTCTTACCATGCGGCATTGGCACGCGGCACTGATGTCGACAAACCGCGTAATTTGGCTAAATCGGTTACGGTAGAATAATACTTTTATTAAACTGCAAGTAATTGATTAATAGAAAATGCCGTCTGAAAAAATTTCAGACGGCATTTATTTTAATGCTATGAAATATGGATAAATTATTAAGTTTTATATATAAAGGCTAATCAGGTTTGTATGGAGGATTGGCATTAATAGGCAATGAAGAATGCGACACCTTCACCTTAGGCCAACGTTTTTTCATCTGGTACCGAAATACCTCTACTTTATTTTTGCTATTCGTTTTTTCAAAATTTACACCCAATATCACCTCGTTAACCATATTGCATATTTCGGCGTATGGCATATAAACCGAATTGGTATTTGAACAATATTCAAGCTCAGAATCGCCAAGCTTAGTAATAGTTAAAAGCCTAAACTCTTCCTCATCCCGAAAAGCAAAATCTTTAAAAAGATAGCGGATATATTCTAAACTTTTCTTTTCTTCTATTGATAAATATTTATTTTTTCTAATATATTTAATTAAACTATTTAGCCCCTCTTTTAGCTTTTCTAATCTGATTTTGTGCCAAGTGTCGTTACTACCAATACATTGCAAATAAATACCAAAATTTTGTTGGTTGTTTTCTAACTCAAAATCACATTTATCCTTATTAATATATTCATCTAAATAAGCAATATAAGCTACTTGGTAGAGCGGTAAAGCTGTTTTATCATTTTTTATACTATTTGTTTTTGAATACTGATTATTTAAGTATTCGTTAGATTCTAGGGCATTATTGGATAATGAAGGGTAGGCCATCTCAATATTAGGGATTTTTAGCCAATTTCCTTCTTTATTAAATACCAAACAACAGCCTGAGGCTTCTACACCGTCTTCTTTTCCATATAGTCGGAATTGGTTTAAATCATTAATACGGGTAGAAAAACAGCTAAAGAAAGCATTGTAAGTATCAAAATCAGTTTTATTCTGTAAATCCAAATCTTGTAAATTTAATAATTCTAATAAACTTTTTCCTTCAAGGGGGTCATTCATATAGGTTGCACTACCCATACGCATTTTGCTAGGAATATTTTGTTTCGAATTGCTTGAATGGGCTAAATTAAATAATAAGTTACATACTGTAGGATTGGTATAGTGTGCCAATGGTATTTTTCCTAGTTCATAGGGAGTAATATGTAATGAAGTCAAAATGGTGACAATATATTTTTCTATTTTTGAGCATTCTTTATCTACATCAAGCTTTAATTTTTCAGAAATGAAAGATTTTTTTAAATCAAAATATTTTCGTAATATTTCTGCTGAACATTCTCCAGTTGTTTGTATTTTTTTGGCTTTTTCGAAATAACACTGTTTAAGCCAAGATTGTGCATTCTGTTGCGCTTCGATTTTCTGCTGTTCATCTGTCAGTTGATTCGCCAGTTTCAGCTGTTCTTCATGGTGTTTAATCGCGTCATCAAACCAATCCTGAGCTAAAACCTCATCGCCGGTTTTCAGCGCTTGTTTGAAATAACACCGCCCAAGCGCAGCTTGTGCATTCTGTTGCGCTTCGATTTTCTGCTGTTCATCTGTCAGTTGATTCGCCAGCTTCAGCTGTTTTTCATGGTGTTTAATCGCGTCATCAAACCAGCTCTGAGTCTGAATCTCATCGCCGGTTTTCAGCGCTTTTTCCAAATAACATCGCCCAAGCCAAAATTGTACATTCTGTTGCTTCTCAATTTTCTTCTGTTCATCCATCAGTTGGCTTACCAGTTTCAGCTGTTCTTCATGGTGTTGAATCGCTTTATCACACCAGCTCTGAGCCTGAACCTTATCGCCGATTTCCAGCGCTTTTTCTAAATAACACCGCCCAAGCCAAAATTGTGCATTCTGTTGCTCTTCGATTTTCTGCTGTTCATCTGTCAGTTGATTCGCCAGTGTCAGCTGTTCTTCATGGTGTTTAATCGCTTTATCAAACCAATCCTGAGCCTGAGTTTCATCGCCGGTTTTCCGTGCTTTTCCTAAATAACACTGTCCAAGCCAATGTTGTGCAATCCCTTGTTTTTCAATTTTCTTCTGTTCATCCGTCAGTAGGCTCGCCAGCTCCAGCTCTTCTTCATGGTGTTGAATCGCTTCATCAAACCAGCTCTGAGCCTGAATCTTATCGCCGGTTTTCTGTGCTTTTTCTAAATAACACTGCCCAAGCCAATGTTGGATATAGCATGCTTTTTGAATATCGTAAGGTTGATTGTTTTGAAGCAAGTACCATGCTTTATTAAGGCTTGAAATCGAATCATCATATTGATTTTTTAAAAGTAATTCTGCACCTTCTACTATCAGTTCTTGTATCGTTTTCTCCATTAATTAAACCTTTCTAAATTATTTTTGGGGCTGTATTAGATTGGCAGTTATGTTACCCTTTAAAAATGAAGATAACACACTGTAAACTATCTAAAAAAGTACAAAAAAAGTTGCTTGAATTTTTTGTACTTGAGGTAACCGCCCGTTCTGCTG
>NZ_JBLUPI010000021.1:0-14328 GCF_048060015.1 Neisseria sp. S1 | reverse complement strand
ACATGATAATCACACCCGAATTAAGCCTAGAAGAAGCCGCATCAAGCCGCTTGCAGCAACTCAATGAACAACACGCCGAAAAAGGAATCTGGGCAGAGTTAAAACCGATTGAGCAGGCCATTTTGGCGGATATAGCACGCAACCCCAACACCAGCCCGTACAGCCAAGAAAGCCGGCAACGATATGCCGCCGCGCTTGGCATAGCCAACGTGAGCAACAGCAACGTACAGGCCGCCATTAACCGCATGGAACGGCAAGACTGGATAAGCCGCGATGCAAGCAGAACATTACAAATCAACAACCCGCTATTGCAGACATGGATTTTAGAAAACACACCCTAGCGGTATGATCAAAGGCCGTCTGAAAGTTTACAACCACACCTAGCCCACGATTAGCTACCAACGGCGAAAACAGGGCAATCCTCATCTTTGCTTGCATGTTTTAGTAGAAAATGAGTACGGGAAAATGAAAAATGAAGAAGTCTTATGATGATTGGTGGAAGTTAATTGAAACTGTTGATTTCGATAAGGCATTAGATCATTTTAGTTGGCAGGCACAAGGAATTATTCGACAGCTATTTTATAAAGAAATCGAACAAAGAAGAACAAATGAAGAAATAGCCGATATTGAGCATGAGTACTATAAAGCATTACGAAAATACGAGGAGAAGTTTAAAGAACCTTTTAATTTTCATACTTGGTATGACCCTTACGAAGCACTATACTTTTATGATGCAGAAACGAGAGAGGAATATCAAAGTTACAAAATTCTTCAACTAGTTATATTATTTCTAACGGTAAAAGAATTATATGAATATGTCGTATCATATAATTCTTTAACAATAAATAAGAGATTTTCACGCTTTAAAGAAATTTCATTTTTAATTTCAAATGTATATACAAACATTGTTGCAGATTTGGAGCGTAAGGATGAAAAAATAGTATCTAGAGAATTGATAACAATAAAAGCAAGAAAAGCAGGGAAAGCAAAACAAAGCCCCTATGAAAAAGCAGGAACCATCAACGCTGTTTTCACTTTACTTGAGGAAAAATCCGACATATTGCAAAAGCGAGGGGGTAAAGCTGAACTAATCCGTTCAATTATCCGTAAAATTGAGAGAAGTGAAATTCCTGCCCCTGATGTTCCTACAGAAAGAACTATTCAAAAATGGATAGCTGACTGGCAACAGAAATCAGCACGCTGATTTACCGAAATCAACGGGCTATTTCATGAAGTCAGCACGCTACCACCTTATAGCCGCTTCACAAGGCGGCTATCTTTTCGCCATGTTCCAACAACGCCCAAAGAGGTAAAAGGAGATTGAAACATGGCTGATGCCATCTTACGCCAATTTGAAGTACGAAAACGCTTGGGAAACATTTCATCAAGCGCACTTTGGTACCGGCTAGACCCTAAAAGTCATCTTTTTGACCCCGATATGCCGAAACCTTTCAAACTATCCGCCAATGGCCGTTCAGTCGGCTGGCTGGAAAGTGAAATCGACGCTTATATCGAAAAACGCGCCGCCGTACGTTTAGGTGCATAAGGGGGAAATCATGAATCAAAAAAATAACCGCCCAAACACCGGCAAAGGCATTTCAGGCGGCCAACAAAAGGATAGCCGTAATCATACCGTTGTTTCATCAACCGATAAACAGGTTCAGCGCAAATTCATCCTGCAACGCTTGCGCCAACGCCCCCATAGCACGCTTGAGTTTCGTAACTTCGGTATTTGCTCACCGGCTGCCCGCGTTTTGGAATTACGCAAACATGGCTTTGATATTGCGACTACTTGGCGGCATGAAGAAGACCATGCGGGCATTACCCACCGCATAGGCGTTTACAGCCTGATAAGCGAGAAAGGGGCGCAGGTATGAATGCATTGATTCATTGCAACTATCAGGGCAAAACGCTTAAGGTAAGCCGTGAAGCATGGTTTAACGCTACCGAAATTGCCGCATATTTTGGCAAGCAGGCTTATGAATGGTTACGCCTACCCGAAACGGAGCGATACATAGCTGCTTTATGCAAACATGAAGAAGAAAAGAATGGAAATTCAAATACGGGAAAATCCCGTATTACAAAAAGCAGTTTTATCAGAAGTAAACGTGGCAATAATGGTGGTACTTGGCTACATCCGAAATTAGCCGTAGTGTTCGCCCGTTGGTGTGATGTTGATTTTGCGGTTTGGTGCGACGATCAGATTGTAGAAATCATCAATGGCAGTAAAGCATGGCAAACGGAGCGACAAGAAAGCAAGATTGCTTATCAAGTAATGGCAGAAGTATTGCAAGCTACGCGTGAATCAGGCGGGAAGACGACCGCAAGCCATCATTACAGCAATGAAGCATTGTTGTGCAATGAGGCCTTAACTGGACGCCGTAAAGCAATTGACCGTAACAGTTTAACCAATCAGCAGCTATCAATGCTGGCAAGGTTGGAAGCTCGCAATGCGGCACTAATTGCCGGAGGTTTTCCTTACCCGAAGCGTAAGTCCGCTTTGTTTGAAATGGCAGCACCTATCCGCCAATGCTTTCAGACGGCCTTAAATACAGGGGGTACGGTATGATAAATCAATTTGTATCTGCTGAATTTCCAGACAAATACGCGCACGCGCGAGACGGGCGGCTTTCAAGTTTGCTACTGCCGACAAATACGAGCGCGTACACACGAGAGAAGCAGCTTTGGAATTTTCTGTACAGTACGCGCGTGCGCGCGCGAGAAAACCCCTTACTTGACACCGGCGGCAAACCACGGCAATATTCAGCCATCGGTTTCAATCAACCGACCAGCCGTGGAAAGCTGGCACAAATCGGCAGACAAGCCGCCGGGAACTCAAATTCTTTGAGCGGTGTTTTTACGTCTGCATATCCCCTTGTTTTACCTTTCGCAATGGTAGGCGGGGGCAAGGTACGGCCTAGCCGTGCCGGTTCGATTTGCCGGTTTTCCACCCCTTGCCCTTTGCTTGCCGCCCACCGCGTGGAAACGGAAAGCGGCAAAGAAGCCAAATCGAAAGGTACGATCATGCCAAAAATCCGTAAGGGCTATTCACGCCCGCTTATTTCCCGCTCTATCCGTTCGTTTGATTCGCTTGCCGAGGCAGGCCGTTTTATCGACCGTCTGACTTCCTGCAATGCCAATGACTACCGTTTCAATATCGTGCAAAACGGCACGCGCTGGACGGTGTGCAATGTGATTTCGGGAGGTGTGCAATGAATAACCGTCTTACCGTCAATAAATTCCATTATTCCGGCCTGCCTGAATTATTGGGCAACACCCACGCCTTGGCTAAAAACTTGATCGCCCCCGTCTACATGCGCAAAGAAACCTTTTCACCGGCAGACGGCAATTGTGAAGAAACCTGCTATACGGCTTCCGTATTACCGCCCAGCCATTTGCGGCCCGATACCGACTGGCTTCAGAAAGAATGGAAGCCTTTCAATGCGCCCACGCAAGAGGAAGCGGAAGCCGCCGCAATGGCTTATTGCCGTGTTCAAGGCTGGCAGTATCAGCGCGTAAGCGGCAAGCAGCCGATTTATCCGCAGATTCACCATACCGCCGACTAATCCAAATTATCCCATTTAGCCTATCCGCCGCCGCACCCAATATGCAGCGGTAGGGTTTTTGCAGCCGCAAACTTTCCGAAACCTTAAGTTTTACTAACCTGCATACTTTTTAAGTATTTGATTTAAATGGAAATGGTAAAAATAGTGATTTTGGTGGTTTGGGCTGCATTACGGGCAGAAAGAGATTGAATCATGAACGACACCAGCAAGCTGATTAATGCAGACAACGTGCGGGCAGAGGCGCAACACCGCTGGCCGGGTATTTTGACCGCTTTGGGTGTGCCGCCTGAAGCATTGAGCAACAAACACCAGCCATGCCCGGCTTGCGGCGGGCGCGACCGCTTCCGCTTTGACGACAAAGACGGACGGGGAACGTTTATTTGCAGCCATTACAACAATGGCGGCGGAGATGGCTTTCACTTGGTGCAGCATCTGTTTGATTGCGATTTTTCCGCTGCCCTGAAATATGTGGCCGAAGTGTTGGGCTTGACCGCTTCAGACGGCGGCAAAACGGTAATGCCTGTTTTTGCCCCGCAGAAGCGCATAGAGCCGCCTAAAGACCGCTTGGCTATCTTGACTAACCTTTGGAATGAATCGCAGCCGTTGAGCGAATCTGACGCCGTTATCGGCTATTTGCGGGGGCGTGGCTTGGCAATGGCAGCCGATATGCCGCAAATGTTGCGCTATCACCCGGCATTGCCCTATTGGGTGCAGGTAAACGGCCAATGGCGGCAACAGGGCAAACACCCTGCCATGCTGGCCGCAATTTGTGATTTAGACGGCCATTTGCAGGGTTTGCATCAAACCTACCTGAAGCCGGCATGGGCTAAACCGTATGGCGACAACGGAAACCATCGGCCGACATACAGCAAGCTGAATCTGCATCACCCCGAAACGGGCGATACCTTGCCTGCCAAGAAAATGCAGAGCCGCTATACAGGCAGTCTTACAGGCCATGCGGTGCAGCTTTTCCCGATAGATGAAAAGGGGCGTTTGTGCGTGGCAGAGGGCATAGAAACCGCACTGGCTGCCCGTGAATTGTTCGGTTTACCCGTATGGGCGTGTTTGAGTGCAGGCGGGCTGAAATCGCTGGTGTTGCCCGACGGCCTGAAAGAATTGCTGATCGTGGCAGACCATGACGAGCCGCGCCCTATCGGCTATGAAGCTGCCCACGGTTTGGCTGTTCGAGCCATCAAGCAAGGCGTAAGGGTGCAATTATGGCAGCCGGATGAAGCAGGCGATGCACTGGATGAATTGTGCAAGCGCAGCCGCCCGGCTTGGCAGATTGTGCAGAAACTCAACACGGAATCGGCAAATTAAAAAAAAGCCGTCTGAAACGTAATGCTTCAGGCGGCAGGAAAGAGGGTAGCTACATGAATGAAATTGTACAGCAAACCGGCTCAAACGGCGCAGAATGTAACGATAATGCCGTTTTGGCGGCATTGGCAGAAGACACCGCCATCATTATCGATCCGGCCACGATTAAACCGTTTACCCCTGAATCTCGCTTTGTTTGCGACAACAAGGGCGTATGGTGGGTAGAAGTGAAAAACAACAGCGAAACAGGGGAACCGCACGAAATACCCTTACGTTTGAGCGACACTATCGACCTGATCGGCAGCGGACAAGATGCGGCAGGCAATTATTACCGTGTAATCCAATACCGCGACAAGATCACCCGGCAGAACAAAATAGCCGTTATCCCCACTGCCGACATAGGCAGCAACCAAGGCTGGCAGCGTTTGCAGTCGTGAGGTATCACCATCTATTCAGGCCGCCGTAAGCGCGAACTGTTGGCAGACTATCTGCAAACAGAGGGCAGTAAGGCCGCTTATACCATCACCGAAAAGGCGGGCTGGCACGATAAAGCCTACATTCTTCCAAGCGGCGAAGTGATTCATACCGGCGAGGAAGCCGCCCGGATCATCTACAACGGCGACAAGAGCCAAGCGGCGGCGTATCTGCAATCAGGCAGCCTTGAACAATGGCAGGCTGAAATTGCGCGATATGCGGCAGGTAACAGCCGCCTATGCCTAGCCCTTGGCATTGCCTTTGCCGCCCCTCTCTTATCGCTTCTGAACGTGGAATCAGGCGGTTTTCACCTATACGGCGACAGTTCGGACGGGAAAACCACTGCCGCCCGCGTCGCATTGAGCGTATGGGGCAAGCCGTCTGACATTCTGATGACGTGGCAAGGCACAGGGCTGGCGTTTTCCAATACCGCCGCTGCCCGTAATGACGGCCTGCTGGTGTTGGATGAAATCGGACAGGCAACACCGACAGTTGTCAGCAGTACCGTTTACGGCATCATGAACGGTGTTAATAAGGCGCAGGGTGCAAAAGACGGCGGCAACCGCCATCAAAGCCGCTGGCGCGTGCTGGTGCTTTCTACCGGTGAAAAAACACCCGATACCATTATGCGCGGTACCGCCGACTGGCATGCAGGCCAATCGGCAAGGCTGCCCTCTATTCCCGCCGCCGCCCAATACGGTATCTATGACACTTTGCACGGCTTTAGCAGCGGTGCCGAATTATCGGAGCATTTGCAGGCTGCCGCTACCAACCAACATGGCAACGCAGGCCGTGCATTTATCCGCCTGCTGGACGATACCGCCAAAGACAGAGCGGAAGAACGTATTAAAGCCTTTATGGACGGCCTGCCCGAATTAAGCGGACAAGCCCGCAGGGTTGCCAAGCGGTTTGCACTGATTGCCGCCGCCCTGGAATTGGCCGCCCCGGTAACAGGACTTGCCGCCGGTGTCGGTATGGCAGGTATCAAACAGTGTTTTGACGCATGGCTGGCACGCACTGGAAGCGGCAAACAAGAGGACAAGCAAATCATCCAACAGGCAGAGGCATTTATGCAGCTGCATGGTGATTCATTGCGTTTTATCGGTTGGAATGATGCAGAGCCATACGTCAATCGCAATCATGCCGGCTATCGTAAATCTGCCACACAGGAAAACTCGCCTGATGAATTTTGGATCATCCCTGCCGTTTTTGAATCGGAAATTTGCCAAAGCTTTGATACGGCCAAAGTGTGTGCCGTTTTACACGGTATCGAGTGGCTGAAAAAACCTGATGGCACACGCTGGAGACACCAGCGCAAAGGTAAAGGGCGGTTTTATGTGTTGGTAGGCTTAGAGCCGCCAAGTGATGAAGTGCCGGAATCGGAATAATCGACCGCAACCATAGAAAGGCCGTCTGAAAATTCAGGCGGCTTTTTATTGTGGGTACGACCAACAGCAAAGCAGGGAAAAACGCTATACGCGAGAACAATTAAAAAGTAGTGGTTACCGTGGTTACTTACAATTAAAAATGCCCTGCAAGCCTTTATTTATAAGCCTTTTGGCGGTAACCACTTACAAAAATTTACATGGTTACCTGCCGGTTACCGTGGTTACCCTTTTAAAATCAGTGATTTATATTGTAAAGAAAGTTTGGTAACCAGCGGTAACCAGTAAGAAAAATCTTAGTGGTTACCCGCAAAGCCTTTATACATAAGGCTTTCAGCGTTTGGTAACCAGGTAACCACGGTAACCGGTGATTTTTCTGTATATATATACTTTCAGTCAGGCTAGTTTGCCTAATGATGCTTTGTTGATTCACTGGTTGGAAAACTTCCATGCTTTTATACCTATTAAATTTCCCAGAAGGAAAACAAAGGGTAAAATATCAATTATTTTTTTCATAATAAGAAATACTTGGAGGTTGGGAATGGCTACTGTAATTGACACGTTGTTTATCGAACTTGGTATTGATGCCAGCAAGTTTTCAAGTGAGGCGCAAAAAGCGACCGAAAAACTTGAAAAGATGGAAAAGGCTTTTGATAAGTCGGAAGCTGCTGCAAAGAAAAACGCAGAGCAGGCCAAGAAGAACGAAGTACAGTTCAAGCAGCTTGAAAAAAACATCAGAGATTTAGTCAAAGCATTTACTTCGTTTACTTCATTGGCTTTAGGTTCCGCAGGCTTAACCAAATTGGCGGGCGATGCCGCGCAGGCCAATCGTGAGATGGACAATCTTTCCCGTAACCTTGGTATGTCTCGCAAAGAGCTTTCTTCATGGCAAGGTGCGGCGGGTTTGGCCGGTGGCAGTGCAGACGGCTTGAGCGGCTATCTGCAAACCCTTTCAGGCAGTATGACAAGCCTGATTATGATGGGCGATACGTCCATGCTGCCATACTTCAATGCTTTGGGCGTGTCTATGCTGGACAGCAGCGGCAAAGCCCGGCAGTTGGATGACGTCTTGCTGGACTTATCCGACAGCATGAGCAGCATGGATCGGGTTCAGGCGTTTAACCTTGCTAGGCAAATGGGCATGGATGACGGTACGGCTAATATGCTGTTAAAAGGCCGTCAGGAAATGGAACGTCTGCTTGCTATACAGAAAGAACTTTACCTATCCAGTGAACAAGATATTGAGAATAGCCGAAAATTCAGTGAGCAGAGCGCGCATTTACAGCTGCAATGGCAATCTTTAACCGGCATGCTTGGCAATGCCTTGTTGCCGGTTTTAATCGAAGTTACGCAGCTTGCAAGCGGTTTTATGCAATTGCTGATTGATAACGGCGAAGTTGTCAAAGCGGTATTTTTCCCGGTGGCCGCAGTTATAGGCGGAGTAATGACCGCCGCCCTTGCCAGTTCGATAGGTACGGTTGTGAAGCTGGCGGGTGTTATAACCGGGCTTGCTATACCATCTTTAACCGCAGGAGCAACAGCAGCATGGGCATTTATTGCGCCGTTTTTACCCGCTATTCTTGCCGTAACCGCCCTAGGTGCCGCGTTTGCCTTGTTGTATGAAGATTTCATGGTATGGAAACAAGGCGGTAAAAGTTTATTCAACTGGGCTTGGTTGGAAACATTTAAAGACGGGCGTGTTTGGATAAATCATTTCAAAGACGGCTTGGCTGATTTACGTTTGGAAATCCAATCCCGCCTGCAACCGGTAGTAGAAACTTTTGCCAAGCTATGGAACCAATTGGCTAACGGTGACTTCAAGGGTGCATGGGAAACCGTGAAAGAGGGCTACCAAGCATTCAAGCAATCTGCCCGACCCGTAACTGAAAAAGCGTTGGAAAAATCGCTTGAAGCAGCAGATAAGACAGCGGAAAGCAAAGGTGCCGCTTCACCTATCGCATTGGCAGATAAGGTGTCAGAACAAGCGGCAGAGGCACTAAAAGAAACGGCCAAGGCAGTTGAGAACGCAGGCAATAAAATACAAGAAGCCGCTAAAACTGCAGTTCAAACATTGGCTAAACGAAATGCAGCCGGTAAAGGCGAGATGGCGTTTCTACCCTTTATCGGCGGTGGGGCATCTTATCAGGTAACTTCAGCATTTGGACGACGCCAAAACCCTTATGGTAAAGGTACGCGGCAGCATAACGGCGTTGACTATGCCACGCCTATGGGAACGGTTATTTCAGCCCCCGAAGACGGTACCATCAGCACCAACCGCCATTTAAACGGCGGGAATCAGATGTTTTTAGTTTCGGCCGACGGGTTAAGACGCTATGCCTTTGCGCACTTGAGTGAATATCTGGTAGAAAACGGCCAAGTAAAGGCAGGGCAACAAATTGCCAAAACAGGTAATTCCGGCTATTTGGATAAGGCGAAGACCCGCCAAATGCCAACGCATCTTCATGTGGGCATGAAAACCAAAAATGCCAATGGCGAATGGGAATATGCAGACCCCGAACAACAACACCAATGGACGGGCGGCTTAGTTGCCAAAGGGAAAGCCAATATAGCGGCTGCTGCAAAGCGGGCGATGGGAACAAAAGAAGCCTTTGTTAACCAGTATGGGGAAGTTGCCAAAATGATCGGCAGCCGTTTGAATGTGCCGGCTTATGCAGTCTTGGCGCAATTTGCCTTAGAAACCGGCTGGGGGCGGAGCGTTATTCCGGGTACAAATAATTTGGGGAATATCAAAGCAGGCAAAAGCTGGAAAGGCAAAACGAAAAAAGCCTATGACAAGATGGAGAAATCAAATGACCCATACAGGGTTTATGATTCTCTAGAAGCATTTGCAGAGGACTACATTAAGTTGATCGGTAATAGTGCGCGGTATAAAAATGTAATCGGTACCAAAAACGCCAAAGAGTTTTTTACAGCTTTGAAAGCAGCCGGTTACGCCACTGATCCAAACTATATTTCCAGCGGTACTGCCACTGCCAACGGATTGAAAAAAATGTTCGATTTCAATACGCCCTTGGCAGGCCATGTAATCGCAAGCAATATAGCCAAACAGCAGCCGCGTATCGACAGTAGTAATGTTGCAGGCCGCCACACTACCCCAACCATTAATAAAAACACAGAAGTCGTAATGAATGGGGGTGTGCATATCCATACTTCAGCTTCCACTATGCAAGGTACAGGCAAAGACATGATGGGCGGTATTAGTGAAGCGGTAACTCAACTTAACCCGGGGATGATGTAATAGCAGGGAAATGAGCCATGAAAGCAGATATCATGAGTGCAACTGAAATCTATCACTTACGCCGCTCTATCCGGCTAAGTGGAGCAAAGCGGTTTCATACGACCACGCAACGGGAGTTTGCCGATATTCTCGGCGTATCGTTGGACGCGGTGAAAGCATGGGAACAAGGCCGCCGACGCCCTAGAGCCGCTGCCGTAACACTCTTGAATCTTATCCGGCGTAATCCGGCTATTGTTGAGACAATGAAAGTAGATTGATCCGTATCGTAACCATTAAATGGCCCGACACCAGCAAAAGAGCTTTACTCGCCGGTGTCGGTATTATTTTAATTTACCGCACTTTGGATAAATTGCACTTACGGGGGCAGTGTCATCTTTTCTGTACACAATAAAAAAAGCTGCCAAATAAGTTCATGCAGATGTATCATTGTGCGATGCAATCAAGGTATAAAAACGTGTGACTTTGACAAATTGGGGGTATGTTTGGGGGTATTTTGTGATTGCGTTGAAATAAATAACAATATAATCAATATTTTAATTGCATAGTTTGAGTCTGACCCTGACACTGAAAAAAACAGCAGCCTTTTAGGTTGCTTTTTTTACGTCTTAATATTATCCAATAACGTCCACAAGATTTAATCAGAGCAAGGCTTAATGGTAGGGCCCTTATTGGATTGGATGGTCGGCTGCTGCAAGAACTACACGATTTAACTGGTTAAACTCCTGGACCTGTTTCCTGTACAAGAATATCAGTAGCTATATCAATGATAATACCCAGAGCAAAATTTCGCTGCTTGCTAGCAATTGGTGCATAAGTAAGGCTTATTTCTTGGCTGGGTTTAAAAAGCACTTTGAGTTTCTGCTAATTTTTATAAGTTTTTATTTTTTATATGTAAATTTCTTTTGCTGGAATATTTGATTTAGTGGCGAGTATTTGAATGTTTATTCAAATCTTTATGCTAAATAAATTGGTGTGCAAAGTGATGATTGCAGTTGTATTGCAGTGGGTTTGATATTTGAACATACTGAAAATTGGTGGGGAGTTGATTGAAATTTTCTATTTTTTGTGAATTTGTTATTGGAGTTTTAGGTTATTCAATTTTAATATTGTGGTAGATTATGCTCTAATTCTGATTTTTGAAAATGTAACAATAATGTCACAATTATTAAATAAAAGGTCATAATTTTTGATGAGCGGTGTAAATATATTTGAATCATGATTTGATTATGTATTAGGATGCTGTCTTTCACACTAAAACAAAAAAGTACTACAGAGTACTTGAAGTATCATTACGGAGACCTTTAATTATGAAAAATATTATTATGGCTGCTTTGTCATTATTGGGTGCAAGCTCTGCTTTTGCCTATATCAATATTAATACCGCCAATGTAAATGAGTTGGCAAAATTGCCTGGTATCGGCTTATCCAAAGCTGCGGCAATTGTGGCATACCGTAACCAAAACGGATTATTTAAGAGCTTGGATGAATTGAAAAATGTGAAAGGAATTAGCGAGCGTATTATTAATCGTTTGCGTGAGGAGGCGACGGTTGGTGCAGTGGCAGAATACTTTTAAACGTTTTATTTTGTATTGATGGAGACGGCAAGCCATTTTGCCGGAATTTAGCTTGGAATATGTAGTGATACTAATATTGAGCTCTGATAAGTAGTGTGGTTTGTGAGCCAAATATTATGTGAAAGCCGTCTGAAATATAAGTTTCAGACGGCTTTTTGATTATGATTTGAAGAAATTTTTTAGGGGCTAAGGTTGTTTAATATCTTAATCGGTTGATTATCCAAAAAATGGTACATTTGTTAAATAAGATATTGTATAGGCTTATTTTTTACGCTTGGCTCTTGGGTGGGTTTCATCATAAATCGTAGCTAGATGGTCGAAATCGAGCTTAGTGTAAATTTGTGTGGCGGCCAAACTGCTGTGGCCTAGAAGTTCTTGTACTGCGCGAATATCTCTTGCAGCTTGTAACAGATGGCTAGCGTAGCTGTGGCGCAACATATGTGGAGAGATATGTTGTGCACTGTTGTGTTTGAGTGCCCATTGTTTTAAGCGGTTTTGTATTTGACGCTGGCCTAGGCGCCGCCCTCGGTTGTTGGTAAAAACAGCGGTTTCCCCGTCAGCTGCTAGCCTGACTGGTATATATGCTTGAAGGGCGTGAATACTTTTTCCCACTATCGGGATTTGTCGTTGTTTGTTTCCTTTGCCTGTAACTTTTACCCAGCCTTCCTCAAGCATGATATCAGCTATATTCAGCTGCTGTAATTCGGAAAGGCGCAGGCCGCTGCCATACATCAGCTCAAAGATGGCATGATCGCGTAAGTCTATATTTTCTTTTTCGGCAGTATGATCTAAAAGGTGGTTGAGCGGTTCTTGATCCAATGCTTTGGGCAGACGAGCGGGCGCTTTGGGCGCTTTGAGACCTTCGGTTGGGTTGGTATCGAGTAGTTTGTTTTGGACTAGCCAGTCGCAATATTGCCGCCACACTGATAATTTGCGCGCAATGCTCCGAGGGTGTTTGGATTGCTGGGAAAGTTTTTTGAGTGCTGTAATGAAATGACGGCGGTGTAGTATTTGATTGGCAGCATTTTCGTGAAGCAGTGTGTCGAGCTGTTTTAGATCCCTGTCGTACGCTGCAATGGAGTGAGCTGATTTCCCTTGCTGCTGCATGCTTTGCAGATAGGCTGGGTAATATTGGAGCAGTTGGCTGATTAGCATGGGTTTGGATGGTGATAGGCCGTCTGAAAGATTTGATTGTACTTTAAATAGATTTGAAGTTTATATTTAAAATATGAAATTCTGTGGTGGGATTCGTAGCCGGTGGTGAAGGTTCTTGTTTGGAATAATTTCATTCGATTGCTGCTATAAAATAAGTGATCTATTTTCTGTAGCAATAGAAGCGAATGAGTTGGATATTGTGCTTAGATAGACTTTGCTATTTTAGAAGCTGAATGGGGCAGAATGAGGTGGTCGATCATGGTTTCGGTCACGTTGTGTAAGCATAGTTATAAGCCATCATTTTGATTCGGTAGGCGTAAGCAAAATTTTGAAGCTTTCAGGTATCGAATTCACTTTCTGAGTATTGTAGCTAAAGCACACCATGCCGGTTTGTACACGTGCGATAGTTGTTTGGTCGCTTGGACGGTATAAGTGATACAACAAGGTAAACCCACAGCGGAAAATATCAGAGATGCCGATTTGAATACTAAGCTCATCACCGTGGTGCGCTTGTGCGGTATATTGTATCGCTGTATCTGCCATAATCAGGCCGTTGCCGCCGCCAATATCGATTTCGCCGAGTTGATGGTGCTTCAGCCAGCGGATACGGGCTTCATGACATAGGCGCAATACGGCATCATTGCTAAGGTGGTTGCCATAATTAATATCTCCTATAGCAATGGTGATGTTGGTGCTAAATAGGATTTTTTGCGGAATTTCGACAGTAATACGGGGCATCTTTGGATTCCTCGGCCGTTGTGCTGCGAGTGTTAATTATTTTCCTGCTCACGGATGAGCAAGACTGGAATAGAGGATTGGCGGACAACCCCCTCTGCAACTGAACCGAGTAGTAAGTTAAGTAAACCGCTGAAGTCGTGGGTTCCCATAACAATATAGTCAGCCCTGCGCTTTTCTGCTTCACTGACAATCAAATCAGCCGTTTTCTCCCCCGCACTTTCCAGTACTACTACCTCGCTGGTTACTCCTGCGGCTTCAAGTGTGTTGGAAGCGCGTTGTAAGATTTTCTGACGTATATCGGCAATAGCACTATCTAGTTCGGAGTGGTTGCTAAAGCCTGCTACACCCCAGCTGTTACGTGTGAAATCAGTAATGTGGACGACGGTTACAGATGCGTTAAAAGCTTTAGCGAGGCGGCAAGCCTCGCTTAATGCGCCCATAGCGGCTTGACTATCATCTACAGGAACCATGATGGTACGTATGGGGGCGGTTGTTTGAGCAGTATCGAGCATGGGTTTCTCCTGTTTCAGATGGCTATATTGTAGTCATTCTAATCACATATATAGCTTAGCATAAATTGTTTGGCGGCGTGCGGCAGTGTGATCAGGTGATGCTGGTTGAAATCTTTATTATGCTCACCAGTAGGGATGTCGGAGTTAGTGGGGCATGATGGTGTGGATAAGCCGGAAATAAAGTTAAAAGTATTGGGATTGATTGGCAGGTTGTAAAAATAAAGGGGCTGTATTAGATTAGCCTTAAATATCACACCAAATTCGCAAGATTTTAAGTTGCTCTTTTGGTGTACCAAAGTTAAAACGAAATTCGCATTCTTTCAAGAATAAAGGGAAAGATTTTCGGTC
>NZ_JBLUPI010000020.1:0-20807 GCF_048060015.1 Neisseria sp. S1 | reverse complement strand
CAGCAGAACGGGCGGTTACCTCAAGTACAAAAAATTCAAGCAACTTTTTTTGTACTTTTTTAGATAGTTTACAGTGTGTTATCTTCATTTTTAAAGGGTAACATAACTGCCAATCTAATACAGCCCCAAAAAATATGCCGTCTGAAAATTTTCAGGCGGCATATTTTATGATTTGGAAAACAGATTATGCTAAAAACATTTTATAGGCGGCATTATCCGTTTCATTTTGATACACGTAACCAAGATTATTGAGGAAAGAATTAAAAGCTTCATCATCCTCTTGCGGAACATCCACTCCGACTAAAACCCTACCGTAATCGGCGCCGTGATTGCGGTAGTGAAAGAGAGTAATATTCCAATCGGTTTGCATGTGGCTGAGGAAGTTTGCCAGGGCACCGGGACGTTCCGGAAACTCAAAACTAACGACACGCTCGTTAGCCACTTTGTGCGTGCGCCCGCCAACCATATATCGGATATGGATTTTGGCTATTTCATCATTGGTTAGGTCGGTATTGGGCAAACCGGCGGCCGTGAGTTCGGTGCTGATTTTGGCTAAATCCTGAGTACCTGCGGTTTGGATCCCAACAAAAATATGCGCAACCGTATCGTCACCGTAGCGGTAATTGAATTCGGTGATATTCCGGTTGCCCAAAATATTAATGAATTTCAAGAAACTGCCCGGTTTCTCAGGAATGGAAACAGCAAAAATACCTTCGTTTCCCTCGCCCAGTTCGCTGCGTTCCGAAACATGGCGGAGGCGGTGGAAATTCATATTGGCGCCGCTGGTGACGGCAATCAGGGTTTGGTTACGTACCTGATTGCGGGAAATATAGGCTTTCAGTCCGGCCAGGGCTAACGCACCCGCCGGCTCGGTAATGCTTCGGGTGTCATCGAAAATATCTTTGATGGCACCGCATATCGCATCGGTATCTACGGTAATGATATCGTCGAGCAAATCACGGCACAGGCGGAAAGTTTCTTCCCCCACCAGCTTCACGGCAGTGCCGTCTGAAAACAGACCGACATCTTTTAATTCTACCCGCTCTCCTTGGGCAATAGAGAGCTTCATATCGCAAGAATCATTGGTTTGAACGCCGATTACTTTGATTTCAGGCCGCACCTGTTTCAGGAAAACGGCCACACCGGCCGCCAAACCGCCACCGCCGATAGGAACAAAAATAGCATCGATTTCTCCCGGGTTTTGGCGGATGATCTCCAAGGCCACAGTGCCTTGTCCCGCAATAACGTCGGGATCGTCGAAAGGGGGAATGTAGGTCAGTCCGCTTTCGGCAACTAAAGTCATGGCATGGTCATAGGCATCGTTGTACGAAACACCTTTCAAAACCACGTTACCGCCGCGGTTGCGTACGGCATCCACTTTGATTTGCGGTGTAGTTTCAGGCATGACGATGGTTGCGGGGCAGCCCAAACGTTGGGCTGATAAAGCAACGCCTTGTGCATGGTTGCCGGCGCTTGCGGTAATAACGCCGCGCTCTAGCGCCGCTTTGGGCAGTCGGGCCATTTTATTGTAGGCCCCGCGGATTTTGAATGAAAAGACGGGTTGGAGATCTTCACGTTTTAGCAATACTTGATTGCCCATACGGGCCGATAAAATACGGGCATGATCAAGCGGCGTTTCTACGGCAACATCGTAAACCGATGCGGTGAGGATACGGGTAAGGTATTCGGGGTAAGACGGAGTATTCATAGAATTTGGCGCAAAAACAAGTAAGCAAAGGTAAAACCATACCCCGCAGGCCGCCTGAAAGCAAGAAAAATGTTAGGCAGGGCAATAATTAACGGTATAATACCGTCGGAAAATCAAGCCGTTCGTATGTTTGTCCTTATCATAACGTTCGAATGGTTTATGATTGCTCTCCGCATCAGCCTTGCAAGTTATCTGCTTGCCGTTTTTATGCCTCCTGATGCGGTTTTAAAGTGCATTAGATTTGACAGGCCGCCTAGCGGGCGGCCTTTTGATTTGCTGTTTGGATTTGAGAAACGTGATTCCTATGAAAAAAACATTGCTTGGCCTGGTAGTGGCCGCTTTATTGTCCGGCCATGTCATCGCAGCCGGTGAAAATACCGCTTCCGCGGCATCTGCTCCTGCAACCCAAGCCGCTTCAGCTACAAATACCCAAGCTGCCGCTCCCGCACAGGCCGTACCGCAAATACCTGAAATTGCGGCCACGGCTTTTGTCATTAAAGATTTGCAAAGCGGCCAGGTTCTTGCTGAAAAAGGCCTGAACGACCAAATAGAACCTGCGTCCCTTACCAAGCTGATGACTGCTTATTTGGCATTCAAAGCGTTGGAAAATGGTACGCTCAAACCCGAGCAAATGCTGACCGTATCGGAAAAGGGCTGGAAAGCGGAAGGTTCGCGTATGTTTCTGGAGCCGCGTAAGCCGGCCAGTGTCAGTGATTTGATCAAAGGCTTAATTGTTCAATCGGGCAATGATGCGGCCATTACTTTGGCTGAGGCTATTGGCGGCAGCGAAGAAGGTTTTGCCGATATGATGAATGCGGAAGCCAAACGGTTGGGGATGACCAAAACCCATTTTCTCAATAGCACGGGTTTGCCGGTAGAAGGCCATTTGACCAGTGTGAACGACTTGGTTATTTTGGCGGGTGCGATTATCAATGATTTCCCCAAATACTATCCGATTTATTCGATTAAATCATTTAAATATAACAATATCGACCAACCTAACCGTAATTTGCTGCTATATCGCGATCCGAGCGTAGACGGTTTGAAAACCGGACACACCAGTAGCGCGGGTTATAATTTGGTGGCATCCAGCAAACGCAACGGCCGCCGTGTCGTATCAGTAGTCGTGGGTACTGAAAGCCAAGAATCCCGCGCAGCGGAAAGCAGCAAATTGTTGAATTGGGCTTTGCAATCTTTCGACACGCCGAAATTGTATGATGCTAACCAAACCATTTCCCAGTTGAAAGTGTATAAGGGTTCGGCCAATGCGGTGAATGTCGGTTTTACCTCTGATGCTTATATTACGATTCCGCGTGGGCAGGGCGGTAATATCAAGCCCGTATTGGAAACCGTGCAGCCAGTGCTGGCACCGATTCAAAAAGATCAGGTGTTGGGTAAACTGAAGATTATGAGCAACGGTAAGGTATTGGCGGAAAAAAATGTTGTCGCTCTGAATGCTGTGGAAGAGGCAGGCTGGTTCGGCCGTGCTTATGACAGCATTGTTTTGTGGTTTAAGAATCTGTTTTCAGATGAATAAAGCTTATCGAACCGTATAAGTTTTTGCGTGATAAAAAATCCGCCGCCTCGTGAGAAGCGGCGGATTTTTTATATTTTAAGGTTATGATTTTTTAAAATTAATGATGGCCGGCAAATTTGATAAATACTGATGAAAGTGGCCGTAAAGTGCTGTTTTAAGGGCCGGCAAATATAAAAATGCCATCTGAAAACTTTCAGACGGCATTTTTATGTTTAGCTGTCAAAGATCCGGTATAACAGTTAATCGTATTGTTATAAAAATCTAAGTGTCGGATACTTTAAGATTATTCGGCCGATTTGCTGTTTTCGGCAGTAGCTTCGTTTGTGGCTGCATCAACAGGGGCATTTTCAGCGGCGGCTTTACGCTCGGCTTGGGCTGCTAATGCTTGTTGCACGGCAGGGTGTTGTTGGGCGATTGCTTGTTCTTCCGGGCTGACTTCGCCTTTGAAACGGTTGTTTAAGTCGAAGCGTTTGCCGCCGCGTGCCAGTGCCTTCAGATAGCGGGGGCGGCGGCAGTGGTTGGCTAAAACTCGGGAAATCAGGGTGGGATCAAATTGGGGCAGGGCGGCAATCAGATCTTGGTCGATGCCCAAAGCCAGAGGTTTGAAACGCTTGAACACATCGAATTTATTGTAGATGTGGTCGGCAATCATATCGGTTTGCTTCTTTTTGCTCATGGTTTGTACAGCGGATTTCAGCGCCGCACCCAAAGCGGTTTCTTGAGTCATTTCGGTATTTCCTGTGGTAACAACTTGCACGCCGTTTTATCATTTTGCAGTGCATTCATAGATTAGGCGGCATTGTAGTATAAACTGAATGTTTTGGCTAAAGTTTTTTGGAATAAAAAAGAGTATTTCCAGCCATATTTATGCCGTCTGAAAAAATTTTCAGACGGCATTATTGCTACTGGAGGGTCTATCCGGCGATATCCGGTGTTTGTACGCGCACATCGGCATTTTGAGCACGTTGGCGCAAAGCGTGGTCGATTAATACGAGGGCGATCATGGCTTCGGCAATCGGTGCGGCGCGCAAGCCGACGCAGGGATCATGCCGGCCATGGGTGGCGATTTCCACGGGGTTGCCGTCAATATCGATGGAGCGGCGCGGTGTGGCAATGCTGCTGGTGGGCTTGACGGCAAAATTGGCGGTAATGGTTTGCCCGGTGGAGATGCCGCCGAGAATGCCGCCCGCATGGTTGCTTAAAAAGCCTTCGGGGGTGAGTTCGTCGCCGTGCTCGCTGCCGCGTTGAGCCACACTGCCGAATCCTGCGCCGATTTCAACACCTTTTACGGCGTTGATGCTCATAAGCGCATAGGCAATATCCGCATCCAGCCGGTCGAATACCGGCTCGCCCAAGCCGACGGGTACATTGCGGGCTTCTACACGGAGTTTGGCGCCTACGGAGTCAAGCGACTTGCGTATGCTGTCCATGTAGTTTTCGAGTGCGGGAATTTGGCTTTCGTTGGCGGCGAAAAAAGGATTGTTGTTGATATGGCTGTAGTCTTCGAAAGTAATTTTATGTTCGCCGACTTGGGTAACGTAGGCAGTGATTTCGGTGTTGAATTTTTCTTTCAGCCATTTTTTTGCAACAGCTCCGGCAGCTACCCGGGCAGCGGTTTCGCGGGCAGAGGAGCGGCCGCCGCCGCGATAATCGCGTATGCCGTATTTATGCCAGTAGGTGTAATCGGCATGGCCGGGGCGGAATTGCCGGGCTATATTGCCGTAGTCTTTACTGCGTTGGTCGGTATTACGAATAAGCAAGGCGATGGGGGTGCCGGTGGTGCGTCCTTCGAATACGCCTGAGAGGATTTCGACTTCGTCGGCTTCGCGGCGTTGGGTAACGTGGCGGCTGGTGCCGGGTTTGCGGCGGTCGAGATCGGCTTGGATGTCGGCTTCGCTAAGTTCCAAGCCGGGGGGGCAGCCGTCGATGATACAGCCGAGTGCCGGGCCGTGGCTTTCGCCGAATGTGCTTACGGTAAAGAGTTGTCCGAATGTATTGCCTGCCATGATGTATGGATGTGTGGTGGATATAGGGAATTGAAGTTTAGCATAAAAGCGGGGGCTTTGATGCCGTCTGAAAGTTTGAAAAAGTGTTGGCGGCTTCGGGTTTGGGTTGTGTGTGGTATCCGCTTGGTTTTTACTGCCTAGTGCTTGCCATGGGGCATAAGTGCTGATGAAAACATCGCCGTTGAGCTGTTTGAGCAGACCGCTTTATTTCAGGCGGCTGTTAATGTTGGACAGGCTTTCTAGTGCGGAAGTGTCAATAGGGTTGACGGCGGAACAAGCCAAAACAATGTGTTCGGTTTTGGGGTGCGTATGCACGATATGGCTGATGTGATTCTCGAGAAAACGTGCGTTTGGAAAATACAGGCTTTCGTCGATGCGGATAAATACGGCTTGCGACGGTGTTTCTACTATGTGGCACCCTGATATTGCGGAAATACTCGCTGCCGCCGATTTTTCCTAATGCTGCAGTAATACAATAATAAGGTGTCGACGAATACTGCATCACCGATCAGGTAGCTCAAACAGGCAGGCGTTGTGGCAGGGGGTGTGTATCATGCGTGCTTTCAGACGGCCTATTGAGAATTCGTCGCCGTCTTAAAACAAGCGGTCAAATTGGCTGCCGTCTCGTGCAAATTCAGTTCCTGCGTTGAAAATTTTACCGAAAGTATTTTGAACGGTGGTGATATGGCTGCCGATACCTGTTTGCCCACCCAGCCTTTCATGCAGATACGGGGCGGCGGAAATATGGTCGGCATGGACATGGGTTTCTAAAATCCATTCGGTTGTTAATTTCTCGGTCTCGATATGGCGGATAATTTTATCGGCTGAATCCAAAACGGTGCGTCCGGAGGCGTAATCGAAATCAAGCACCGAGTCGATAATCGCACAAGCATTGGATTGTGGATCGCGCACTGCATAGCTGAAGGTATTGCTTGCTTGGTCGAAAAAAGCTTGAACGACAGGGCTGTTCGAAATCAGTAGGTTCATCGCGGTGAGCCCTTTGGTTGTCGTAAGGCGGGTAATTTATATTTTAAAGTTTTAATATTTAGTTTTTGAAAAATTAATAAATGCTATTGTTGCAGGAAAAGTTTGTTAAATGCTTTTTTGTAAGTACGGGTATAGATTTTCAATTTCTTCAGCAATTTAGTTGTTTATCGGCTATAATCCGCAGCTCAATTAATCACCTGCATTCAGACGGCCTGAATGCTTCTGCTACCCAGAAAGGAACAATGATGACGCTTTACTCTCTCTTTATTACTTGCCCGCGTGGCTTGGAAAATATATTGGCTGACGAATTGCAGGTACAAGGCTGCACCGAAATTGCCGCTACCGACGGTGGTGCGGCTTGCAAGGGCTCATTGGAGCAGGTTTACCGTATCAATTTGCACTCGCGCACGGCTAGTCGCGTTTTGTTGCGCCTAACTAAAGGCACTTACCGCAACGAGCAAGATATCTACAAGTTGGCGCGCAATATCCGTTGGGCGGATTGGTTTGTTTTGTCGCAAACTTTTAAAGTAAAAGTAGAGGGCAAGCGTGCGCAGGTGAAAAGCCTGGATTTTGTCGGTTTGAAAATCAAAGACGCTTTGTGCGATGCGTTTCGCGACGTATGCGGCGAACGTCCGAGCGTGGGAAAATTCAACCCCGATGTGCGCGTACATGCTTTTATTGATGAAAAAACGGTGCAGATTTTTATCGATACCAGTGGTGAGGCATTATTCAAACGCGGCTACCGGCAGGACACGGGAGAGGCTCCTTTGCGGGAAAACTTGGCGGCCGGTTTGCTGTTGTTGGCGGGATATAACGGTAGCCAACCGTTTCAGGATCCTTTTTGCGGCAGCGGCACGATTGCTATCGAGGCGGCATGGATTGCCGCCAACCGTGCTCCGGGTTTGATGCGTCGTTTCGGTTTTGAAAAATTGGTCGGGTTTGATAAGGCCTTGTGGGATAAAATCCGCCGTGAGGCAGAACAAAAAATCAGTTTCAAAACCGTTGCGCCTATTTCAGGCAGTGATAACGATCGCGCCATGATACGTGCTGCTATGGCTAATGCTCAGGCTGCCGAAGTGGATGATTTGATCCGCTGGGAGGTAAAAGATGCACAGTCGGTACGTCCCAACGGTTCGGGCGGGATTATGATTTCTAATCCTCCTTATGGCGTGCGCTTGGCGGAGGTGCAGGCATTGCAGGCTCTTTATCCGCAACTGGGCGCATGGTTGAAACAATATTATGCAGGCTGGCTGATCGGTATGTTTACCGGTGATCGGGAAATGCCGAAGTTTATGCGCCTTTCGCCGAAGCGTAAAATACCGCTTTATAACGGTAATTTAGACTGCCGTTTGTTTTTACTGGAAATGGTGCAGGGGTCGAACCGTTGAACCGCAGTTGGTATTGAGGCCGTCTGAAAGATATTGATTATGCAAAATACAGAAAATAACGAACCGTTACGCCTTTCCAAACGTATGGCCGAACTCGGGCTGTGTTCACGTCGCGAGGCAGACGCCTATATTGAGCGCGGGTGGGTAAAAGTAAACGGTAAAACTGCCGTTCTCGGGCAAAAAGTTACCCGGGGTGACCGTATTGATCTGCAAAAGCAGGCCCATGAACAGCAGGCGGCAAGAGTGACTATCTTACTGAACAAGCCTGTGGGCTATGTAAGCGCGCAAGCAGAAAAAGGTTATAAAGCGGCCGTGGAGCTGATTACCCCTGAAAACCATTGGGAGGGCGATACCAGCCGTATCCAATACAGCGAACAGCATAAATTCGGTTTGGCACCGGCCGGCCGTTTGGATATCGATTCGGTAGGCCTGTTGGTGTTGACACAGGACGGGCGTATTGCCAAACAATTAATCGGCGAAAACAGCAGTTCGGAAAAAGAGTATCTGGTGCGCGTGCGCGGCAAACTCTCAGAAGAAGGCTTGCGCTTGTTGAATCACGGTTTGAGTTTGGATGGTGAGCGTCTTAAACCGGCCGAGGTGTCATGGCAAAACGAAGATCAATTACGCTTCGTACTCAAGCAAGGTAAAAAACGTCAGATCCGCAGAATGTGTGAGTTGGTCGGTTTGCGCGTAGTGGGCTTAAAGCGCATACGGATGGGCAAAGTCAAACTCGGCCGCCTGCCACCCGGAAAATGGCGCTATCTAAATGTAAACGAGCAGTTTTAATTGAAATAAATCAGGGGCTGATATGGATTGCCCCCTGATTTTTTTAGGCTATAGAGCACGGTCGAAAAACAGAGGGACTTTGCTTTGTTCGCTCATGGTCTCAACATACTCTTGTACTTTAGGGGGAAGTTCCAATCCGCGTACCATAGTAAGGTTGCGTAGAATCGGGAAAATCAAGATATCCTCCATACTGATTTCCCCGTTTAGGGCATTTGGAGCTTTTACCCGGTTATCCAATTCGGCCAAATCTTGATGCAGGCGCTCCAGATAGCTTTTGGTTTTGCTTAGATTGGTTTGGAAATTGCCGATATTTTTCTCTTTTTTCTTCACGAAATAATCAATTGCCGATTGGGTAGAGAATTCGGGTAGTCCCAGTAACACATCGCGCGGTTGAACCAGCTTGTTTTGATATTCGTTGACTTTGTTGAACCACTGTTGAATTTCAGGGCGTATATTTTCAGCAAGGCAACCGCCGCCATATTCATTAACAAAGCGTACGATATCCAAGCTTTCGGCCATATGCGTACCATCAGGTTTCTCTAAAATAGGCACTTGCTTGGTACCGATTAATGCTATGGGGGTGGCTTCGTCATCATTTTGTAGAATCACTTCCTCTAACGGCAAATTACATAGGCCAAAAATCATCCGTGCCCGTACACAAAACGGACAATGATCGTAAATATACAGTTTCATACGTTTGCCTTTCGGAGGTATAGGAGCAATTACCTTAGCATTTCAGGCCGTCTGAAACAATACGGTTCCATTAATGGGAAAAGTTTTTAGATTTTTTTTATGTTTACAGCTATCCGGTAAACACGCCGTATTTTAGGGAGAATAGTCATAAGGGACGGGCATTGTGTATTGGTTATGAAAGTTATCAAACCGCAGGGTAAATTTGCTACAATACCGATTCTCAATCAGATCTATCGGAAAATTCTATGAACAGTAGTTCGCCGGCACCCAGCAGCATCGCTCCTAATTTGGAAAATTACCGCCAATGGTTTGATATTTACGCGGATAAGATTTCGGAGGCTGATGCCAAACTGCTTAAGCGTGCATTGGCGTTGGCAGAAGAAAGCTACCCTGAGGGAGCTGCAACGCCAGTGGGAGAGCCACTGCTGAGCAATCTGATGGGTGCGGCTCAAATGGTGGCCGAGATGGATTTACTTTCCGATGCGATTGCGGCTACGCTGTTGACCGATATTTCTGCATATCGGGAGGATTGGCGCGAAGTGGTAACCGAACAATGCGGTGCCAGCGTATGTAATTTGGTTGCCGGTATTGATGAGGTACAGAAGTTAACCCATTTTGCTAAAGTTGACAGCTTGGCTACTCCGGAAGAACGGAACCAGCAGGCGGAAACCATGCGTAAAATGCTGCTGGCAATGGTTAGCGATATCCGTGTGGTATTGATTAAACTGGCGTTGCGTACGCGTACTATGCAGTTCTTAGGATCACAGCCCGATAGTGAGGATAAGCGCGAGCTGGCTAAGGAAACATTGGATATTTTTGCCCCATTGGCTAACCGCTTGGGCGTGTGGCAGCTGAAATGGCAGCTTGAGGATTTGGGTTTCCGCCATCAGAACCCTGAAAAATATAAAGAAATCGCCCGCCTTTTAGATGAAAAGCGCACCGAGCGGCTGGAATATATTGAAAATTTCCTGCAAAGCTTACGTATAGAATTAGATAAATATGGCATTCGTTATGATGTGGCCGGGCGGCCGAAGCACATTTATTCCATCTATAAAAAGATGGTGAAAAAAAAGCTGACGTTTGACGGTTTATACGATATCCGAGCCGTGCGGATTCTGGTAGAAAGCATCCCCGAATGCTATACCACGCTGGGGCTTGTACACAGTTTATGGCAACCCATTCCGGGAGAGTTCGACGATTATATCGCCCAACCCAAGGGGAACGGTTATAAAAGCCTGCATACGGTTGTAGTAGGGCCTGAAGACAAAGGTGTCGAAGTACAGATTCGAACGTTTGATATGCACCAGTTTAACGAGTTCGGCGTGGCGGCGCACTGGCGTTACAAAGAGGGTGGCAAAGGCGATAGTGCTTATGAGCAGAAAATCGCTTGGCTGCGCCAGCTGTTGGATTGGCGCGAAAATATGGCCGGAAGTGATAAAGAGGATTTGGCAGGCGCATTCAGAACCGAATTGTTCAGCGATACCATTTATGTTCTTACCCCGCATGGCAAAGTATTATCGCTACCGGCGGGTGCGACGCCGATTGATTTCGCTTATGCGTTGCACAGCAGTATAGGCGACCGCTGCCGCGGTGCGAAAGTAGAAGGGCAGATCGTACCGCTTTCCACACCGTTGGAAAACGGTCAAAGGGTAGAAATTATAACCGCTAAAGAAGGTTCTCCTTCTGTAAACTGGCTTTATGAGGGTTGGGTAAAAAGCAGTAAGGCAATCAGTAAAATCCGTGCTTTTATCCGTCAGCAAAACAGTGAGGCCGTGCGTGAAAACGGTCGGAACCAGTTTGAGAAGCAAATCGCTAAAATCTCACCCAAGCCTAATTTGCAGGATTTGGCCGAAAAATTGGGTTTTAAGCAAATCGATGATTTATATACTGCCGTAGGGCAGGGAGAGCTTTCACCCCGTGCTATTCAAAAGGCTTGCGGTGCGCTGCATGAGCCTAAACCCGAGCCGGTTAGCGAAACCAATATCGTTAAGCAGTCTAAAATCAAAAAAGGCGGTAAAAACGGGGTTTTGATTGACGGTGAGGATGGCCTGCTGACTACTTTGGCAAAATGCTGCAAGCCGGCACCTCCTGATGAAATTGTCGGTTTTGTTACTCGGGAGCGCGGTATTTCTGTGCATCGAACCAATTGTCCTTCATTTAAACATTTGGCTGAGCAATCGCCTGATAAAGTGTTACCGGCAACATGGGCGGGTACTCAGGACGGACAGGTATTTGCGGTAGATATCGAAATCCGTGCACAAGATCGGGGCGGTTTGTTGCGTGATGTTTCTGATGCATTGGCAAGACACAAGCTCAATGTGACGGCGGTGCAAACCCAGTCTCGCGATTTGGAGGCAAGTATGCGCTTTACCGTTGAAGTAAGGCAGGTTGACGAATTGCCGCGCGTACTGGCGAGTTTGTCGGATGTAAAAGGTGTGTTGAGTGTAACCCGGCTATAAATATATACGCTAAATAAAAAACCATGCCGTCTGAAAATTTCAGACGGCATGGTTTTTTATTTTTCGGTATGTTTGGAATTTAAAAGTATTTAAAAAATTTAAAACTCAAAATCCATTTGTTCAGGCAGTAAAACAACCGGTTGGCGGCTTTCCCAGGCCAGTTTTTGGAGCTTGTGACGCCGCATGGCAATCAGGCGGATAACTTGATGTTTTTGGGTACTGTTCATTTTCAGCCAAAACAGACGTTCTTCACGGCTGCGTAAACAGCCTTTGCAGTAGCCTTTGCTGTTGGCTTCGCAAACGCCGATACAAGGGCTGGGAATATCGAAGAATTCAAGTTGTTCCATAGGCAGCGAAAGGTTGTCGGAAGGATTTTTTTATTGTAATGCAATTTCAAGCGTATGGAAGGGAAATCAGCCTCGCTTTGCATCGGGATGTGTATGCCGGAAGTGGTAAAAGTTACGAGGTAAGGGTATGCCTCCTGAAAAATTCGGGTAGCGGTGTGGGGAAATGTCGGGCAGGGAATTTTCAGGCTTTGTTCTGCATATTGTGGTGTTCTATTTCAAAACCGCTTTGTTTGTATGCTTTGAAACGCTCGCGGGCATCGGCCAATTCTTCTAAGCTGGTGCCAACGATTTCCAATACGCGCGACGGTTGGGGGCGTGTGTCACACCAAAAAGCAGCGGACAAGTTTAAAACTACTTCTGCCGTAGTTTGTTTAGGAAGTTGGTTGCCGCTTGAGATGACTATCGGCACATCTTCAGGATACGTACCACCATGCCATATTTCATGAGGTAGAAAAGAAGTGGCGTTAAAGCGCCATAAATCAATGTCGAGCTTGGCTGCGGCCGTTTCGGTATCGGTCCATATCAATATGCTGTTGCTGTTTTGCAGTGCACGTTGCGCTAGGCGGCAGGCAAAATCGGCGGGGTCGGCAACATGGGTATAGAAAGTGGCTTTCGGCATTCATCAAGCTTTCGTATCAAGGTAGGTACGGCAATTAAGAAGGTGTCTAACCGTATGTATATTTGTTATATGATGTTGATTTTACGTAATAGTGCGCGACAGCCTGCATCGGCGAGCATATATGTTTCGTCAAAATCACCGGTATACCAAGGATCGGGAACATAGTTGTAGCCTGACTCGGGAATCAAATCAGTTAGCTTGAATATTTTTTCGGGGTGTTTGCCGAATAAATGTTCGAGCTTGGCGAGGTTGTCGTCATCCATAGCGATTAAAAAATCATAATGATCAAAATCACTTTTTTTTACTTTGCTGCTGCTAAAACCGGCAGTATTGATACCGTGTTTTTGTAAAGTCTGCTGCGTGCCTTTGTGCATATTCTCACCATCGTGCCAGCCGCTGGTGCCGCTGCTTGAGGAAAGGATACGATTGCCGATGCCCGCTGTTTGCGCAAGGTGGCGTAAAACATACTCCGCCATGGGCGAACGGCAGATGTTGCCGAGGCACACAAATAAAACTTTGTATTGTTTCATTCTGCACTTTCTGCGAAAAGCGGGTTGAAGCCGGGTAGTTTTAAGGCTGCTGCGTAACCGGGAAGCTCTTCTTGTTCACTTATCGGATGATCAAGCTGGCGAATGTTTTCTACCCGGCATTCCAACATCAGATCGAGAAAATTTTGCCGGATAGTTTCAATTTTTTCTGCCGGAGAAAGGGGCCAGCTGAAAACTTGCGGTTGTAATTCGAACTGGCTGTCGGTGGCGTTAAAACCGAATAGCAAGTTTCCGCCTTCTTGTGCGGCAATAACCACACCGACACGCGGGCTTTGCAGACGGATGGCACGAATGGCATTGGCGGCAAAAACGTCAAGCGCCATCCGTAAGCGCATATGACTGCCTTCGGTGATGGCGTGCAGCGGGGTAGCGGGAGCAAGCGGATTGGTAAAGAGTGTTAAGCCGGGGTATTTGAGTGCTTCTTGCCATACCTGCATCAGCGGTAAGGCGGCCTCCCTTAGATTTTGGTTTAAGGCCGTCTGAATATTTTTATTGCCGTAACCAAGTGCGAAAACAACATGTACGGACTGCCCGGCTTCGATATTAAGGTTGTGTTGCGGTAATGCGGCGGCAAACTGCTCGGCCACAACTGTATTTTGTTTGGCTTGAAACCATTGTCCGGCCTTGATGGCTGCTAATTCTTGAGCTTGTATCAATTTGGGTAGCCAAGTGGCCTGGGCCAATGGGCGTAGAGAAGGATAGTTGGCCAGGCAAGCGGAAATTTCTACGGAAGGTGTATCCAAGTTGAGAACAAGGTTTTGATTGTTGCCTGCCACCAATACCACCGGCATGGCAAACCATTGTACTTCTTCGTCGGTTTTTGCTTGTAAAGTTTCATCCAAGCCGTTTAATAAGGCGCGGTAGCGTTCGGCATCGGGTGCCATGCTCATGGCTACGGATAGGCCGAGATAGTGGTTTTGGTTGAGCATGGTATAAATACCTGCTCGTAAAGACTCTTCGGCAAGCTTGCGCTGTGCTCCGCTATTGCTGCGGACGATTTGGTCTGCATAAAGCAGTAAGTCGTTTTTAACCGGATCGGTAGGATAGGGGCGGGTGTCGGGTAGTGTGTGTCGGATCGTCATTTTTTGCTTTGGTGGTTATCGGTGTGTGAATAGAAATTGATTATAGCAATATCGGTACTATTCGAGGGAGTGCTTAATATGGCTTGTGTTGTTTCGAAGCCAAAATTTGTCTTATATGTTTTCAGACGGCCTACATGATTTGATGAATGCAGTAAAATATTTATTGATCCGGTTTATTTGGAAATCCGGTGCTTATTTGGCTATGTATGATGCGATATAAGCAGTGCTAGCAAAGAATACTGTTTAAAAAAAACTTGATGTTAAATAAAAATAAGGCTGTCTGAAAACTAAATATGTCTGATTCTGTGATGGCGCCCGAGTGGGTAGGTAAATTTTTTTCTTCTCTTTCCGATGGCGGTTTGAGAGGGCAAATTGTAGAAGTTGGTCTTAGCGGAGGGCTGGATTCCGTTGTGTTGTTACACATGTTGAGGCAGCTGAGAGAGCGCTTGGGCTTAACGGTGACAGCAGTACATGTTCATCACGGTTTACAGGAGCAGGCGGATGATTGGGCTGTATTTTGTGAGGAATTATGCCAAAAGTGGGATATACCGTTACGCATTGAGTATGTGACGGTTGAGACTAAAGGCAGGGGAATTGAGGCTGCCGCTCGAGAGCAACGCTATCAGGTATTTAGTCGCAGCAAAGCGAACCGTGTTGCATTGGCGCATCATCGGGATGACCAAGTGGAAACCTTTATGCTGGGTGTGTTGCGTGGCGGAGGTTTAAGAAGCTTGTCGGCCATGCCGGAATTGCGCCTATTGGATGGTAAGGTTTGTCTGTGGCGGCCATTGTTGTCTTTTGACCGTGACGAATTAAAAGCATATGCACGGGCTTATAATTTGGCTTTTATTGAAGATCCCAGTAATCAAGATAGCTCGTTACTACGCAATTGGTTACGCCATCATGGCTTGCCGCTGTGGCGGGAGCGTATTCCTAATATAGATAAGCACATCGGCAGTAGTGTTGCTTGTTTGCAAGACGAGTTGGCTGTTTTGCAGGAAGTTGTAGCTGAAGATGCCGATAGGATGTTACATGAAGGGGTATTGGATCTTGATTTATGGCGGTATTTGAGCCCTGCACGCCGACGCCAGCAATTATTATATTTTGCGGTCAAACAAGGGTTGGGGACGCCGACGGCGATATCGGTATCTGCTTTTGAAGAAACATTGAGCCGAATTGGCAGTGGTTCTGCAGAATGGGCGTTGCCTAAAGGTAAGGCTTATGCTTACAGGAACCGTCTGTTTGGCATGCGAAATGATTGGTTGTCGGAAAATGCTTTGGGACTGGATAATAAAATATGTGGTCGTCTGAACGATATCTTAACAAATAACGGTTTTACGTTGCAGCATAATTCGTTCGGATTAAGTGAGGAAATGTTAAGACAAGTTGGTATGATTAGGGTTGTTAATACCGATGATTCTTTAAACTTAACCGTTGGTCGAAAAAGTGTTTGGAAAATTTTACAAGAATGTAGGGTGCCACCATTCTTAAGGCCATACTGGCCTATTGTAACCGATAGTGAAAATCGCTGTATCGCTATTGCTAATATTTGGGTAAGTGTTCATGATGGCGTCGCCGGGGGCTCTTTACCGGTATTTAAAAAGTTTAATCGGTTTGTTTTGGAACCAAAATAAAGATGGCTTGTCTGTATATAAGCAAAGAATGCACGCAACGCCATCTGAACATAACTTGCTAAAAATTAAAGGTTATCAATGAACGATCGTAAAATCGATCAGGCGCTGGTTCAACGTGCACAAAAAGGTGATCATAAAGCGTTTGAATTGCTGGTTTCTAAATACCAGCGTCGCCTGACACGCCTGTTATCGCGTTTTATCCATGATGAACATGAAGTGAATGATGTTACCCAAGAAGCCTTGATTAAAGCTTATCGGGCATTGCCTAACTTTCGTGGTGACAGTGCATTTTATACATGGCTTTACCGTATCGCTATCAATACTGCTAAAAACTTTTTGGCCACATCAGGGCGTCGTCCTTTTGTCAGCGCGGATGTAGCAAATGATGAGGGTGATGTCATGGATTTGGCAGAGCAGTTGGCAGATGACCATACTCCCGAAGCTGAAATGTTGAATCGAGAAATTTTGCAAACGGTAGAAGCGGCGATAGAAAAATTGCCTGAGGATTTACGTAAAGCTATTACATTAAGGGAAATAGAAGGTTTGTCTTATGAGCAGATTGCTCAGATAATGGATTGTCCAATCGGTACCGTACGTTCACGTATTTTCCGTGCTCGCGAAGTTATAGCAAAAGATTTACGGCCATTGTTGGACACATCTGAAGATAAAAGGTGGTAGAGAAATGACGAAAGAACAGAATTACGAATATGTTTCTGCCGCAATGGATGACGAGTTAACCGAAGAGGCGCTCGATAAATTATTGCAGGATTCCGAAGCGCAACAAAAATGGAACGAATACCATTTAATCCGTGATTATTTACAAAGTACTCAACGGCCATCAATGCATCAGGTTGATATGCAGTTTGATTACGTGACGGTGAAAACGGAAAAAGCAAAAGCAGTAAAGATTGAAGAGCCAGTTTCCCCTGCCAATAGCATATTTAAAGGCTTTGCCATTGCTGCCAGTATATTGGCCGTGGCTGTGATCGGGTGGCAGATGTTGCCGTTACATACTGGTGAGGTTGGTGCTGCAGAGGTTGCGAATGAACAATCTTTGCAGCTGAAGTCCAATGATGCAGTAGTTCCCGTTGCCGGGGTTGCTGCTAAAGGAGAAGTGGTTAAACCAACCGATAATACCGCGCCTGGAGTGGTTGTTCCTAATGCGGCTCAAGCGAATGAACCTAGTGCAGAAGCAAAACCTGCTATTCAAGTAGAAAAACCGGGCGAGGTTAATACTTTGGAGAGCAGTGGTACGTCTAATCAAACTAAAAAGATACACTAAGAAGTTTTGTATCATCAAAAACGGCTTCCTTAAGATATGGGAAGCCGTTTTTGATACCTTACTGGGCTGATTTGATGTTGTTATGTAACTTTTATAACAAATTTTACTGGTGCAGTAATTTAAAAGAGGCCGTCTGAAAATTTTCAGACGGCATTGCGCTTTAAAATATGGTACGACAGATAGCAAGATATTTATTTCTGTGCATGTAACTGACGGGCGGCTTCAAGAGCATAATAGGTGAGAATACCGTCTGCTCCGGCACGTTTAAATGCCATTAGACTTTCTAAAATCACTTTGTTGCTATCCAACCAGCCGTTCTGTATAGCTGCCTGTAGCATGGCATATTCACCAGATACTTGATAAGCATATGTAGGAACACCGAATTCATCTTTTACACGGCGGACAATATCTAAATAAGGCAGGCCGGGTTTTACCATTACCATATCTGCGCCTTCTTGAATGTCCAAGGCAACCTCGTGTAAAGCTTCGTTGCTGTTGGCGGGATCCATTTGATAAGTAAATTTATCGGCTTTACCTAAATTGGCTGCACTGCCCACCGCATCTCTAAAAGGGCCATAAAATGCTGACGCATATTTTGCAGAATAAGCCATGATACGGGTGTGTATATATCCTGCATTTTCCAAAGCTTGGCGGATGAAACCAATACGGCCGTCCATCATATCAGAAGGTGCAACCACTTGAGCGCCTGCATCTGCATGCGCTAATGCCTGTTTGATTAATACGTCGATTGTTTCATCATTCAAAACATAATTATTTTCATCAATCAAACCATCTTGCCCATGTATTGTATAAGGATCTAGGGCGACATCTGTCATGATGCCAAGCTCAGGGAAAGTTTCGCGTAATTTGCGTACAACGGTAGGTACTAAACCTTCGGGGTTGTAGGCTTCTTCGGCAGAGGTAGTTTTATTGTTTTTGATAACGGGAAATAGTGCCAGCATAGGAATGCCTAGCTTTACGGCCTCTTCGGCAGTAAAAAGTAATTTATCCAAGCTTTGGCGTTTTACTCCGGGCATAGAAGCAATATTTTCTTCTTGATTGCAGCCTTCCAGTACAAAGACGGGATAAATCAAATCACTTGTATTAAGGGTATGCTCGCGCATCAAGCGCCTAGAAAAAGTATCTTTACGCATACGGCGCATACGTGAGAGTGGAAATGTTCGGTAAGGAGTTTTCATCATTTGATTTAAGATTCCATTTGGAGCAGGTTAACTTAAACATTGTAGTATGCTTAAGTACGAAAAACAAAGTTAGGCCAATGCAAGGGTGTATAAAGTATTCGTGTTTAATTTTTTTCAGACGGCATAATTTTTAGGATTTGGCTAAAAATATTAAGAAATATTGATTATTTTAAGTTATCCAACAATTAGCCCTATTGTAAACTCGCGCCGCCTTTTGCACGACACAGCGGCAGCTTTTGCACAAGCATCTTGATTTAAGATTTATTAGCTTTTGCACAAATTTAAGCCCTGTTTAAAGGGCTTTTATTATGTCCGAATTTATGCTCCCCATTCTTCGACGTACACGAAAATTGAATAGCGTACGTCGATATCTGCTTTGGTAAAGTTACTACGCACATAGCAGCCGGTTGATGTTTTGCCGCCTACGTTATGGACTAAAAACTGTGTCGATAAACCGCTATGCTCCAATGCCACACTGATGCGCGGATCTGCGTATGTGTTTGCAAATTCAATGCGCGCCCATGTGTATCCGCCATCTGCCCACATATCTTGGCGCACATGAATTTTTTCGCGCTTGGGTAAGCGTAATAGGTTACGCAGCTCTTGGATTTGCGTAGCCGTGTCCGCACTGTTTTGCACCTGTGTTTGCAGTGTCTCAAGTTGGTTTCGCAGCTCCGCAATCTCGGCGCTGTCATCTGCCGCTAATGCTAAGGCCTGTGCCGCTTCCAACTGTTGATGTAAGGTAGCCAGTTTACTTCTTAATTCGGCAATTTCCACACTTTCATTAGCAGCCAATGCTGCCTCAGATACTTTGGCCAACTCCGTATTTAATTGCTGTTTAACAGCAGTTATTTTTCCTTCAATGGCTTCGATTTCCGCACTTTCCGCCATCGTGGCCAAGCGCAGTTTTAATGCGGCCACTTCGGCAGCAGTTACTTCGGCCGCACTTTTGGCTTGTTCCAGTGCCGCCAAACGCTCAAGTAGTGAGCCGTTTTCGCTGATCGCGACCTCTGCCAAAGCTAGGCGGCGATCAAGTTTGGCAATATCTTTGCCGTCATCTGCATCTTGCTGCTTTAAACTGGCAATTTGGCTTTTTAAATCCTCAATCAGATTGATGTCGCTTTCGCTTGCCTTACCACTTTGTTGCACAATAACGGCTTGACCGCTTATATCAACGGTAATGTGTTGCTCAATAGGTTTACCGCCGATGGTAATCAGGTCTGCAACAGGAGTGATACTAGGTCTAACAAATACTGTACCGCGCAAGTAGGTTTTAACCACTGCCCCGTAAACTACCCGCAAGTCAAACTGTGCACGCTCCCATTTGATATCATGGGTAAGGAGTGCAGCAAAATATAAGGTAACGATATTGCCTTGCACACCGATTTCCGGGCGGATTGGTGGGCTGCCGTCCGTCGGCACAATATCCAACGCCAACACTGCACCGGATAAGTCAACCGGTGTGCTATCCGCACTTAAGGCCAGCCGGATAATGTGTGTGTCACCCCGGTATAGGCTGATGTTGGCAGTTTGAATCATCGTTGGAATATCTCAGGTAAGTGATTACGCTGCCGCTCCATTTGATAGGCTCCAGCACAGTGGTCGGCTTGCCAAAAAAACAGGCCATTAACTACTCTGCGGGCGATCAGCCAACGACGCTTAGGCTGTTCGGCCAGCACTGCCCCGCGATGTATACGGCTGCTTAATGTTTCATCGGCCCAGCCGCCCAATAGAGCATTGGCCAACTGGTCAATGGCAATGAGTACCGCGCGCAGGTATTGCATTAATCCTCCGGCAACGTAAATGTAATAATAATCTGCTCTAAATCAGCCTGTGTATTGGCCGACTCGATGCGCGTTTGCAACTTTTGCCGTTGTCCGGCAACATGGGCGGTCAATTTTTCATAAGCCAGTGCTTTGCGTAGTGCCGCCGCTTTTAACTTATCCGCATTCATGCCGCGACTGGCTGCAATTTGGTCAAGCAGTGGCGTAGCTGCCGACTTGTTAGTTGACCATGCTTTTGCTTCGGCGGCTTGTAATGGCCAAGATTGTCTTTCAAATTTTGGTACATCCTCAATGCAACGTTCAACGCATGCTTCGGCTGCAAAAGCAAGCTCTGCTAACATAACTGCCTTTATATTATTTATATCAGTCATTTTTATCCTTTATTAACTAACCGATGTGATGCGGCTGATATATACATCGTCGCCAACCGCAGTCCAAGACGGCACTGCGACACCCAAATTAATGCGCTCGTTATCAGCGCTTGATACCGTACCCCACTGCACATCGCCAGATGCCCCCTCGATACCTACAATATCGCCAGCTTGTAAAACGGTAGTACCGAGCGATCCGGCAGTAACCACTACATAATCTGCCCCGAAGCTGCTCACGCGCGTACGGATATGCACATCGACATGCGCGCGGCCGGTTTTATATTGGATAACCTGACCCTGATAACCGATGTACTGTGTCGGTTTTCCCGTTGTCTGGATATCCTGTCGTTGCAATAGTGTGCGTGGCCGCGCTG
>NZ_JBLUPI010000019.1:0-24213 GCF_048060015.1 Neisseria sp. S1 | reverse complement strand
AAGCCCGTTCATTTTATTGCACCCTGTGCAACGGAGTTACAATTTCCCCATCCCACAGCATCCACCAAAATCCCCCATCACCCCATTTATCTCACAGACCCTTATATATTTATCTCACTTGGTTTCAACCGCATTACTTTCAGCTTACACCCACCATACGTCATAGTATCCAACAACTGCTTCAGAATCAGCAGCCTGAACCATGGGCTACCATGTATCAACACACGCAGGCAATGGTTTTGATGACGCAAGTTTTGCAGCATTTGTTTCCAGTATCGCTAATAGAAGACCATGATTCAGGCTGCTTAAAAAGTAAGCGGTTGCAACGATTGATGAGCTTATTGAAACATCCAGATTTTCAGGCGGCTAATTTGGAATATCTAGCATTAGCATGTCATAGTAATCCCACGACTTTACAGCAAGAATTTCAGGCTGCTTTTGGCATCAGTATTGCACGTTATCGCCGCGAGCAAATTTTTCGTACAGCATGTGAATTATTGGAACAAAAGTTATCTGTTGCGGAAGTAGCGCAAAAAGTAGGGTATGACAATACGGAATGTTTCAGTAAAGCATTTAAAAAATATTTTGGCCGCAGTCCTAGAGAGTTTTGTCGTTCCTTGATTTAAATATGAAAATACTGTACTCAAGTTAAGCTAAACTAAAACCTTTAAATTTTGAAAAGATTTTAGTTTGTTAGATATAGCGTGAGCGTATTTGTGGTCGTGGGAATAACCGGTTAAAAACATCAGGTGCTTCATTGTGTATGGAGCTTGGCAGCAGAACCTATTGGGTCGTTTGAAAAAGCAGACCGGAGGCTGCTTTTTCAAACGGCCAAAATATTCAAGAGGCCATTACTTTATGACGGAAACGGTAGATTTTAAGGATTCCGTCTAAGCCGCTGACCAGTAGGGCTGAGATAATTAAGCCGTAAGTCGGCCATGATTTGGGCGGTACTTCTGTTTTCAGTAGTATCCACGAGCCGAGAAACAGCAAAACAGGTTCCAAGTAGCTCAGAATACCGAAGAGAGGAACAGGTAAGAAGCGGCTGGCAGCCAAATTCAGCTGCATTGAAACCGCACTGAAAATACCCAAGAGAGGAATCAGTACAATATATTTCCACGACCACGCGGCTTCATCCAAGCCGCTACCGTTTATCATCAGATAGAGGGCGGCAAACGGAGCAATCAACATTAAGTCTAAAACAAGGCCGATAAGGGCCGGTACTTGCATTTGGCGGCGCAGCAGATAGTAAGGAGGATAGCCGAGACAAACTACCCAAGTCGTCCACGCAATCGCCTGCGTTTGCCAGATTTCATGCAAAACTCCGGCAGCGGCTAATATCAAGGCTGTTTTTTGCCAAGCGTTGGGCTTTTCACCTAAAAAAATGCGTGCAAATACCACCATCATTAAGGGAAACAGAAAATAGCCGGTGGCGACATTCACCCCATGTCCGTTGACCGGTGCCCACATAAACAACCAAAGTTGTACGGCAACCAAAGGAGTGGCTGAAAAAATCAGCAGCCAGCGGCGGATATTACCGCCGATGCCTGATACAAAATCCTTAAGTTGGGGCCACATACCGGTAACGAATACCAATAGCCATAATCCTCCCAGCATCACAATCATCCGCCATGCGAAAACATCAGTACCGCTTAAAGGCTTGAGCCAATGGCTATAAAGATAGATAACTCCGAAAAGGATATTGGATAAGAGCGCGGCGGCAATGCCTTTGGAAGTGGGATTCATAAGATAGTGAACAAAAATGACAAGCTGTCATTTTATGGAAAGTATGTGATAAAATTTTTTGAAATTGTTTTTTAATCGAAATTTTTTATCTTTTATTTTTATTTTTAGAAAGAATTTTTCAAAAAATGGGTGAATATGATTTAGATAGGCTGGATCGCAATATTCTCAATATTTTGCAGGAAAACGCCGCTACTCCTTTAGCCGAAATCGCCGAGAGAGTTCACTCTTCGCCGGCTACCTGTCAGCGGAGAATCCGGCAGTTGTATGAAAGCGGTGTGATTTTGAAGCAGGTGGTTTTGGTTAGCTCTACGGCAGTCGGACGGAACCTAAGCGTATTTGTGGCTGTAGAAATGGCCAGCCAAAACCATCAGGCGCTTGACCATTTTGTGCGGAGCTTGGCAGCAGAACCCGATGTGGTGTGTTGTTATGAAATTTCCGGCGAACATGATTATATGCTGTTGGTACATGCGCGCGATATGGCTGATTATCACCGGTTAACCCGCCGTATTTTTACCGCCGATAATAATGTACGCGCATTTAAAAGCCAGTTTGTAATGGATTTTAATAAGGTGGAAACTAAAATCACGCTGTGAATGACAGGCCGTCTGAAGAATGGTTGATAAGGTTTCATTGAAAGGTCTTTTTACTTTTGCGCAATGCAGCTAACAGTAGACAGTACATTGAAAAAAACGAAGTTTTCTGTATAATTGCGAAGGTTTAAACAGGCAGGCTGCTTTTGGGCAGGCTGCCTGAAATGTTTATTTTTACAGAGTAATTATGTCTAATATTCCAGAAGAGGTGCGCCATCGCCGCACTTTTGCCATTATTTCCCACCCTGATGCGGGTAAAACAACGCTGACCGAAAAATTATTGCTGTTTTCAGGTGCCATTCAAAGTGCGGGTACGGTGAAGGGTAAGAAAAGCGGTAAGTTCGCTACTTCCGATTGGATGGAAATCGAGAAGCAGCGTGGTATTTCCGTTGCTTCTTCAGTTATGCAGTTCGATTATAAAGAACATACCGTGAATCTGCTCGATACCCCGGGCCACCAAGATTTTTCGGAGGATACCTACCGTGTTCTGACGGCGGTTGACAGTGCCTTGATGGTAATCGATGCGGCCAAAGGCGTAGAGGCTCAAACGATTAAGCTATTGAATGTTTGCCGTTTGCGCAATACACCGATCATTACCTTTATGAACAAATACGACCGGGAAGTTCGAGACTCTCTAGAGTTGCTCGATGAAGTGGAAAATATTCTGAAAATCCGCTGTGCTCCGGTTACTTGGCCGATCGGCATGGGTAAAAACTTCAAAGGCGTTTACCATATTCTGAACGATGAAGTATATCTGTTTGATGCAGGCGGTGAAAAATTGCCGCATGAGTTTGAAGTCATCAAAGGTATTGAGAATCCGCGCTTAGACGAACTTTTTCCTCTCGAAATGGATAACTTGCGGGCGGAAATTGAGTTGGTGCAAGCTGCATCCAATGAGTTTAGCTTAGAGGAATTTTTGGCGGGTGAGCTGACACCGGTATTTTTCGGATCGGCTATTAATAATTTCGGTATCCAAGAAATCCTCAATTCCCTGATTGATTGGGCGCCTTCACCGAAGAGCCGTGATGCTACCGTGCGGGAAGTAATGCCGGATGAAGAGAAGTTTTCCGGGTTTATTTTCAAAATCCAAGCCAATATGGATCCGAAACACCGCGACCGTATTGCTTTCTTGCGGGTTTGCTCGGGAAAATTCGAACGCGGTATGAAAATGAAGCATTTGCGGATTAACCGTGAGATCTCCGCTTCAAGCGTGGTAACGTTTATGTCGCACGACCGCGAGTTGGTTGAAGAGGCATATGCGGGCGATATCATCGGTATTCCCAATCACGGTAATATCCAAATCGGCGATAGTTTCTCTGAAGGGGAGCAGCTGGCATTTACCGGTATTCCGTTCTTTGCACCGGAATTATTCCGCAGCGTCCGTATTAAAAACCCGCTGAAAATGAAACAATTGCAAAAAGGCTTGCAACAGCTCGGCGAAGAAGGCGCGGTACAGGTGTTTAAGCCGCATAGCGGTGCCGATTTGATATTGGGTGCGGTGGGGGTACTTCAGTTTGAAGTGGTGACTTCGCGCTTGGCGGCTGAATACGGCGTAGAGGCGGTATTTGATACTGCGAGTATTTGGTCTGCCCGTTGGGTATCGTGTGATGATAAGAAAAAATTGGCTGAATTTGAAAAAGCCAATGCCGCGAACCTTGCTATTGATGCCGGCGGTAATTTGGCTTATCTTGCACCGAATCGGGTAAACCTAAACCTGACTCAAGAGCGTTGGCCGGATATCGTTTTCCATGAAACACGCGAACATGCCGTGAATTTAAATGCTTAACAACTGCCGTTAGGTTAAAAAAAGGCCATCTGAAATTTTCAGACGGCTTTTTTATAATTCGGAAAGGCTTATGATTCAAATAATTAATTCTGGGTTAGGCACAACAGAGTTTGAAACCATAAGCAGTTTGAAGCGGCATTATTCGTATTTTACAGAATCATTGCCGGAATTTTTTTGAATGAATTCGATTTTGTAACCGTCCGGATCTTCTACGAAGGCAATAACCGTAGTGCCGTGCTTCATAGGGCCGGCTTCGCGTGTAACCTTACCGCCTTTTGCACGCACCGCATCACATGCGGCGTAAGCATCTTCCACTTCGATGGCGATATGGCCGTAGCCATTACCCAAATCATAGCTTTCGGTATCCCAGTTGTGGGTTAGCTCAATAACGGTGTGGCCGGATTCTTCACCATAGCCGACAAATGCCAATGTGAAGCGGCCCTCGGGGTAGTCGTGCTTGCGCAGCAGTTTCATACCGAGTACATCTTGGTAAAAGGCTAGGGATTTATCGAGATTGCCGACACGCAGCATGGTGTGGAGCATTCGCATGGTTAGGTTCCTTTTTCTAGATAATCAGCAGGCCGTTGAAACGGCTGTCGGATAATCATTCTATAACATATGGCTGTCTTTGCAAAAATTGCGAAGATGGCCAAGGTTTAAGGTGCAGCAAAAACAGCCTTTATTTCTGTACTATTACAACAAGCAAAAGATGCTTTCTAATGTAATTCAAATAAATTTTTCATGTGAATAATAAGAAAAATACTTATATGAACAATATTTTTCAGACGGCCTGTTGATTCGTTAATTCCTTGTTTTCACAAAAGCCGCATACAAAATTAAACAGTAATAACAAAGATAACGGTATTGTTAAAGTGTCAATATTTCGGTTTTGGATATTGAACTGCACTGGTAAATTGGTTATAACATAAATAATGTTAAATTTTATTGGTTTTTTTTGTTATTTTCTTTCATGAATAAAGGATTGAAGAGATGAGAATTGGTATTCCAAAAGAGTCTCTGGCAGGTGAAACCCGTGTAGCGTCCACACCGGCTACCGTCATCCAGTTGAAGAAACTTGGATTTGATGTAGTGGTGGAACAAGGCGCAGGTGCTGCTGCCAGCCTAAACGATGCAGCTTATCAAGAAGCCGGTGCGACAGTGGTCAATACAGCCGAAGTATGGTCAAGCCCTTTGATTTATAAAGTAAACGCTCCTAATGATGTAGAAGCGGGTTTACTGCAGGCAGAGCAAACGTTGGTCGGCTTTTTGTGGCCTGCACAAAATCCCGAGCTGGTGCAAAAGTTGGCCGATAAAAAAGTCAATGTGTTGGCAATGGATATGGTGCCGCGTATCTCTCGTGCCCAAGCTCTAGATGCGCTCTCTTCAATGGCGAATATCAGCGGTTACCGTGCCGTTATTGAAGCAGCCAATGCGTTTGGCCGTTTCTTTACAGGCCAAATTACCGCTGCGGGTAAAGTACCACCGGCACAAGTGCTGGTGATTGGTGCCGGTGTGGCTGGCTTGGCAGCTATCGGTACAGCGAATTCTTTGGGCGCGGTTGTCAAGGCGTTTGATACCCGCTTGGAGGTAGCTGAGCAGATCGAATCGATGGGCGGTCAATTCCTTAAATTAGATTTTCCGCAAGAAGCGGGCGGCAGCGGCGATGGTTACGCGAAAGTAATGAGTGATGAGTTTATCGCCGCCGAGATGAAACTTTTTGCCGAGCAGGCCAAAGAAGTCGACATTATCATCACTACGGCCGCTATTCCGGGCAAACCGGCTCCCAAGCTGATTACCCGTGAAATGGTTGAAAGCATGAAGCCCGGCTCGGTGATTGTCGATTTGGCCGCGGCGACCGGGGGTAACTGCGAATTAACCAAACCGGGTGAGCTGTTTGTAACCGATAACGGCGTAAAAATCATTGGCTATACCGATATGGCCAACCGTTTGGCAGGGCAGTCTTCGCAACTTTACGCCACCAATTTGGTGAATCTTACCAAGCTGTTGAGCCCGAACAAAGACGGTGAAATCGAATTGAACTTCGATGATGTGATTATCCGCAATATGACGGTTACCCGTGATGGCGAAATCACCTTCCCGCCGCCCGCGATTCAAGTATCCGCCCAGCCGCAACAGGCCGCCGCGCAAGCCGTGCCTGTTGCCAAACCCGAGCCGGAACCTGTGCCGCTTTGGAAAAAACTGGCTCCGGCCGTTATCGGTGCGGTATTGATTTTGTGGATGGGAGCGGTTGCTCCGGCAGCATTCCTCAACCATTTCATCGTATTCGTATTAGCTTGCGTGATCGGCTATTACGTTGTGTGGAACGTATCGCATTCGCTGCATACTCCGCTGATGTCGGTTACTAATGCTATCTCAGGCATCATTGTGGTCGGCGCGTTATTGCAAATCGGCCAGGGTAACGGTTTTGTCTCGTTTTTGGCATTTGTGGCGGTGTTGATTGCCAGCATCAATATTTTCGGCGGTTTTTATGTTACCCGCCGTATGTTGAATATGTTCCGTAAAGGTTAAGGAGGCCGATATGTCATCTGGATTAGTAACTGCGGCCTATATCGTTGCCGCGATCTTGTTTATTTTCTCATTGGCCGGTTTGTCGAAGCAGGAAACCGCCAAGCAGGGCTGTTATTCCGGCGTAGCCGGTATGGCTGTGGCGCTGTTTGCCACGGTATTTAGCGAACAGACTTCGGGCTTGTTCTGGATTATTGTAGCAATGGGCATCGGCGCCGCTATCGGCATTTACAGGGCCAAAAAAGTCGAAATGACCGAAATGCCCGAGCTGATTGCGCTGTTGCACAGCTTTGTGGGTTTGGCCGCCGTTTTGGTGGGCTTTAACAGTTTTATCGAGCCGGGGGATGTTTCCGCCGATATGCATACCATCCATATGGTTGAAGTATTCCTAGGCATCTTTATTGGTGCGGTAACTTTTACCGGATCGATCGTAGCCTTTGGCAAACTTAACGGAAAAATCAGCAGCAAGCCTCTGCAATTACCGCACAAACATAAGCTTAATCTGGCAGCGTTGGCGGTATCCTTTATTTTGCTGCTGGTGTTTGTTGCCGTTGACGGTAGCTGGTTTGCCTTGATTTTGATGACTATTATCGCGTTGGCTTTCGGCTGGCATTTGGTGGCATCTATCGGCGGAGCGGATATGCCGGTAGTGGTATCCATGCTCAATTCTTATTCAGGCTGGGCGGCTGCCGCGGCAGGTTTTATGCTCTCTAACGACTTGCTGATTGTGACTGGTGCGCTGGTGGGTTCGAGCGGTGCGATTTTGTCTTATATTATGTGTAAGGCGATGAACCGTTCGTTTATTTCGGTGATTGCCGGTGGTTTTGGTACGGATGGTAGTGCGGCTGCCGGTAGTGAAGAAGTAGGCGAATACCGTGAGGTGAAGCCTGCCGAAGTGGCCGAAATGCTGAAAGGTGCGCAAAGTGTGATTATCACCCCGGGATACGGTATGGCCGTAGCGCAGGCACAATATCCTGTGGCTGAAATTACCGATTTGCTGCGTAAAAACGGTACGGAAGTACGCTTCGGTATTCATCCTGTGGCAGGCCGTCTGCCCGGTCATATGAATGTATTGTTGGCCGAAGCTAAAGTACCTTACGACATCGTGTTGGAGATGGACGAAATTAATGATGATTTCCCTGAAACCGATGTGGTGCTTGTGATTGGTGCCAATGATACCGTTAACCCCGCCGCCCAAACTGATCCCAATTCGCCGATTGCGGGTATGCCCGTGCTGGAGGTATGGAAAGCTAAAGAGGTTGTGGTATTCAAACGTTCGATGAATACTGGTTATGCCGGCGTGCAAAATCCGCTTTTCTTTAATGAAAACAGCGTAATGTGTTTTGGTGATGCCAAAGGTACGGTAGATGAAATTTTGGCAGAATTGAAAAAATAATCTGTTTTGCCGAAAAGCATAGAGAAGGCCGTCTGAATTTTTCAGACGGCCCTTTATTCGGCTGTTGGCATGAAAAAGCCCTTGCTTGGAAATTATAAAAATATATTTGGCTGATTGTTTTATGTAATATAGTTATTTGTTTTATAAGGATTTAAATTATCCTGTTATTTTGATTGGCCGTGAAGGCCGACGTACTGGTTTTGGGAAGCGTTAAGCTTCATCAAAATTTCCGCTCTTTTAAAGCGACTGCGTTTTTATGTTAAAATCCGCCTTTTAGATTAATTGAGGCAGCGGCTTTCGCGCTGCCTCCGAAGAAGGAAAGAAAATATGGCTGGCCATAGTAAGTGGGCGAATATTCAGCACAAAAAAGCCCGTCAAGATGCCAAACGCGGCAAAATTTTTACCCGATTGATTAAAGAAATTACCGTTGCAGCCCGTTTGGGCGGCGGCGATCCTGCATCTAACCCCCGTTTGCGTTTGGCAATGGATAAAGCGTGGGACGCCAATATGCCTAAAGACAACGTACAGCGTGCGATTGATAAGGGTACCGGCAATCTTGAAGGTGCGGATTATATCGAGTTGCGTTACGAAGGTTACGGTATCGGCGGTGCTGCCTTGATGGTTGACTGTCTGACCGACAACAAAACCCGTACCGTGGCCGATGTGCGCCATGCGTTTAATAAAAACGGCGGTAATCTCGGTACCGATGGTTGCGTAGCCTTTAATTTCGAACACCAAGGTTATTTGGTTTTCACTGATGCGGATGAAGATGCTTTGATGGAAGCCGCTTTGGAAGCAGGTGCGGAAGATGTCATCACCGATGAAGACGGTGTAATCGAGGTGGTTACCAGTCCTGCCGATTGGGCGCAAATTAAAGCCGCTTTGGAAGCGGCAGGCTTCAAATCAGAAGACGGCGACGTTACCATGCGCGCGCAAAACGAAACCGTGCTCAGCGGCGAAGATGCCGAAAAGATGCAGAAGCTGATTGATGCGCTCGAAGATTTGGACGATGTACAAAACGTTTATACTTCCGCTGTATTGCAGTTTGAAGAATAAGGCTGCCGGATTGGGTTTCTCTTTAGAAAAGCCGCCTGAAATCTCTGCTGTATTGGGTTTTTACAATGGATAAAACCGTTTATCTCTATACCGACGGCGCCTGCAAGGGTAACCCCGGCGCGGGTGGTTGGGGAGTGCTGATGCGCTATGGCAGCCATGAGAAAACCCTTTACGGCGGCGAGGCACAAACCACTAATAACCGTATGGAGTTGACGGCCGTTATCGAGGGTTTGAAAGCTTTGAAACGTCCTTGCCGGGTAGAAATTTGTACTGATTCGCAGTATGTGAAAAACGGTATGGAAAGTTGGATATATGGTTGGAAAAAAAACGGTTGGAAAACCGCGGCAAAAAAGCCTGTAAAAAATGATGACTTGTGGAAGGCACTTGATGCCGAAGTACAGCGTCACGACGTGCATTGGACTTGGGTGAAAGGCCATGCCGGCCATATCGAGAATGAAAAGGCCGATGCTTTGGCCAATCGCGGTGCGGCGGAATATGCCTAGCGGACAAGTGTCGTTTTACGAGGCGTGTTGGATCTTCTAATTTAAAATTAAGTTAAAAGGCCGTCTGAAAACGTGTTCGGACGGCCTTTAGGATTAAAATCTTTTCAAATAGCTATATAGAGAACCCGCATGAATTCAGTTTGCCCCATTTGCACGGCAGAGGCAGAAGATGTTTTGCTGCAAACCGATAACTTACGCGTTATCGCCGTACATAACGAAGTTAATGCTCCCGCTTTTTGTCGTGTGATTTGGCAGGAGCACGTGGCGGAGATGACTGATTTGCTGCCCGCACAGCGCGATGAAATCATGCAGATGGTGTATCGTGTCGAAGCGGCAATGCGTCAGGTGCTCAGTCCTGCCAAAATCAATTTGGCAAGTTTGGGTAATGTCGTGCCTCATTTACATTGGCATGTGATCGCCCGTTTTACCGATGATGCTAATTTCCCGGCCCCTATTTGGGCAGAGGGGCGTCGTGAAGCAGGTATGAAATTGCCGGAGGACTGGCCCGAACAGGTTCGGCGTTTATTGCTCGAATCGCTTTAACTCAGATTTATCTAAGGATTTTTATGACTTGGCAAACTTCCCGTCGTAACCTTTTACGAGCCGGTGCCGCAGTTGCAGGTGCGGGTTTGTTGCAGGCATGTGGTACCAGCGCCCAGCCTCAGAACGGTAAACGTCCCAATATTTCCGGAGCCCAGCCCGTGCCGCCGAAAAAAAATACTTCTTCGCGCAGTGGTAGCACTGTTTTGCGTGTTGTTGCCCCTTCAGGTTTCGCCGATAACGGCAGCCGTACCGAAACCGGCTTGACCCGTCTCTATAATGCGGGTTTTACGGTAACGAACCAGCAGGCGGGTTACCGCCGCTATCAGCGCTTTGCGGGAAGTGACGCCGAGCGTATTGCGGATTTCCAAGACGTTGCTACGGGTAGGGTGGCAACGCCGAAAATTTTGATGGGTTTGCGCGGTGGTTACGGAGCGGCACGTTTGTTGCCGGCTATTGATTTTGCCAGCTTGGGTGCGCGGATGCGTGAGCATGGCACGATGTTTTTCGGCTTCAGTGACGTATGTGCCGTTCAGCTGGCATTATTGGCCAAAGGCAATATGTTGAGTTTTGCAGGGCCGATGGTGTATAGCGAGTTCGGACGTCCAAGTTTGAGCAACTATACTATGGATGCCTTTATTAATGGTGCAACCAATCCTCAAAATACCATTGTTGTTTCGGAAATACAGCGTCGGGAAGTGAATGTAGAAGGTACTTTGTGGGGCGGGAACCTCAGCGTGTTGGCTTCTTTGGCAGGCACGCCTTATATGCCGGATATCAACGGCGGCATTCTTTTTCTTGAAGATGTGGGCGAGCAACCCTACCGTATCGAGCGTATGTTGCAAACTTTGCATCTAGCCGGTATTTTGTCGAAACAGCGGGCGGTCGTTTTCGGCGATTTCCGTATGGGTACGATCCGTGATGTATATGACAGCAGCTATGATTTCAGTAGTGTCGTCAATACGGTATCGAGAGTTGCGCGTGTACCTGTGCTGACGGGCTTCCCGTTTGGCCATATTACGAATAAAGCGACTTTCCCCTTGGGGGCGCATGCCAAGATCCGAAGTATGGGCAATGGCGGCTATTCTGTGAGCTTCAGCGGCTATCCTGTGCTGGAGGCGGCTTCGTTAAGTTTGAATACTTTGCTGCCGCCACCTGTTTTTGATTTCATGGAATCGGCGGTAACGGAAGATTCTGTTCAGGAATAAACGGATAACCCAAAACGGGAAATACGGTTTTGGGTTTTCATGAAACCGATAAACATTATATTTATTTGCTGCAAAGTTTCAGATGTACCATACAACGTAACAGTCATTGCTGTTTTGTAATGAAATCATCTTTTATCTGATAGCTTTGCTGTTTTTAGACCTGTCGAATAATAAAAATAGATATTGTATGTAAATGCCGTCTGAAAATTTTCAGACGGCATTTTTATTTGGTAAAAGTGGTTAACAAATATTTTAATGCTTGATTGCCGTATCGCGTAATTCGCGGCGCAGGATTTTACCTACATTGGATTTGGGAAGTTCGTCAAGAAATTCGATATCTTTCGGAATCTTATAGGCAGTAAGCTCGGTACGGCAGAAGTTGATCAGTTCTTCTTTGGTGAGGGAAGGGTCTTTTTTGACGACAAACAGTTTGATGGCTTCGCCGGTTTTGTCGCTCGGTATGCCAATACAGGCTACTTCGAGTACTTTTTCATGATGGGCAGCTACTTCTTCCACTTCGTTCGGATAAACGTTAAATCCTGAAACAACAATCAGATCTTTTTTGCGGTCGACTAATTTCAACCAGCCCTGTTCATCCATAACGGCAATGTCGCCCGTTTCCAAAAAACCTCGCGCGTCAATGGCTTTTGCGGTTTCATCCGGTCGCTGCCAATACCCTTGCATGACTTGGGGGCCTTTAACCCATAATTCGCCCGGCTGGCCGCGGGGAACTTCTTGGCCGTTTGCATCACGCAACTCTACTTCCGTGCTTGGTATCGGTAGGCCGATACTGCCGGTATAGGCGGGAATATTCAATGGATTGCAGCATACGCCGGGACTGGCTTCTGTTAGGCCGTAAGCTTCTACAATCGGGGTGCCGGTTACGGTTTTCCATTTTTCGGCCACGGCTTTTTGGGTTGCCATACCGCCGCCCAGTGTCAGTTTTAGGGGGCTGAAATCAACTTCGGCAAATTCGGGCTGGTTGACCAAACCGTTGAACAATGTATTCACGCCGATGAATACACTTATTTTGTTTTGCTTTAGCTCTTTGATAAATCCCTTCATATCGCGCGGATTGGTAATCAGGATAACTTTTGCCCCTGCTTGCGTGAAAATCATCAGGTTTATGGTTAGGGCGAAAATATGGTAGAGCGGTAGGGCGGCTATAACGGTTTCTTCGCCATCGCGCAGTTGGTTTTGGATCCATTCGGCACCTTGCAGCATATTGGCGCAAATATTGCCGTGGCTTAAAACCGCACCTTTTGCCACGCCGGTCGTGCCGCCTGTATATTGCAGGAATGCATAGGTTTCACGATTCAAGGGCATGGGGGTGAAGTGGTGCTCAGCCCCTTGTTTTAAGGCCGTCTGAAAAGTAATGGTATTGGTGATACGGTATTCGGGCACCATTTTTTTGATTTTGCGGATGACAAAATTCATCAGTGCACCTTTGATAGTGCCGAACATTTCACCGATATTTGCAATAATTACGTTTTTAATTTGTGTTCGCGGCAATACCAATTCGAGAGTATTGGCAAAGTTTTCCAAAACAATGATGGTGTTTACGCCGCTATCGTTGAGCTGGTGTTCCAATTCGCGCGGAGTATAGAGCGGATTGGTGTTTACTACGGTAAGACCTGCTTTTAATGAGCCGAAAAGGGCGATCGGGTATTGCAGCACGTTGGGCATCATAATGGCTACCCGGTCGCCTTGCTGTAATTTGAGTGTATTTTGCAAGAAAGATGCAAAGTCGGTAACCAGTTTGTCCATTTCCCGATACGAAAGGGTTTTGCCCATGTTTTGGAAAGCGGGACGGTTACCGAACTTTTTCACGCTTTGCTCAAACACATCAATGATTGAGTTGTAACGGTTTAAATCGATTTCGGGCGATACGCCTTGTTCGTAGCTTTTCAGCCAGATTTTTTCCATATTTTTATATTTTTCAAATGATTTATTAATGTGGTTATAGAGGCCGTCTGAAACTTTTCAGACGGCCTCCGGTATTTTTATGCGGTTAGGATAACCGGTTTGTCTGTTTGAATGATAATACCGCCGCCTAGGCAAATATCACCGTCATACAATACGGCGGATTGTCCGGGGGTAACTGCCCATTGCGGTTCGTCGAATGTGAGTTTGACGGTATCGTTATCCAAATATTCCAAGTTGCATGCAGCATCGGCCATGCGGTAGCGTGTTTTGCACGTATAGCGTCCTTCGGCGGGGCGTTCGGGTAGTGTGAAGCTTAAGTCGTTCATAACCAAGCTGTTGCTGAAAAGCAGAGGATGGTCGTGTCCTTGTACTACTACCAGCTCGTTAGTAGCCAGATTTTTGCCTGCCACAAACCAAGGCTCGCCTGCTCCGCCGATACCCAAACCTTTACGTTGGCCGAGTGTATAAAAGGTGAGGCCGACATGTTCGCCGACTATCTTGCCTTCGGGCGTAACCATATTGCCGTTATTGGTAGGCAGGTATTTTTGAAGAAACTCGCGGAAAGGACGCTCTCCAATAAAGCAAATACCCGTACTGTCTTTTTTGGCGGCGGTAGGCAGTTTCGCTTCTGCTGCCAAACGGCGGACTTCTGTTTTTTCCAAGTCGCCCAAGGGAAATAGTGCGCGTTCGAGTTGGAAAGGGCGAAGGCGGTAAAGGAAATAGCTTTGGTCTTTACTTTGGTCGATACCTTTGAGTAGGTAATGCACACCGTTGCGGATTTCTTTACGGGCGTAGTGCCCGGTTGCAATGACATCCGCACCTTGTTCGATTGCATAATCCAAAAAGCATTTGAATTTGATTTCGGCATTGCACAGTACATCAGGATTGGGCGTACGGCCTGCACTGTATTCTTTTAAGAAGTAGGCAAAAACGTTGTCTTTATATTGGGCGGCGAAGTTAACGATATCAATATCGATATCGACGATATCGGCTACAGCCATGGCATCTAAAGAGTCTTCCTTAATGCTGCAATATTCGTCGTTGTTGTCATCTTCCCAGTTTTGCATGAATACGCCGCGTACATTGTGTCCGGCTTGTTTGAGCAAATAGGCGGTAACGGATGAATCTACACCGCCGGATAGACCGACGATGATGTTTTGAGGAGTGTTTTGATGGTGCATGATGTGCAATCGTATCGGGACGACACTGCTTGTTTTGATGCCGTCTGAAAGAGTTTGACAAGTTGCAATTTTATCATAATTACAACTTGCCTGGCGGATTTGCGCCGGCATGATATGGGCAGAATGGTAAATTTTAATGCCGTCTGAAAACTGTTTTCAGACGACATTAAGATAAGGTTTGCAGATAGGAAAAATATCAAAATCCGAAATGTTCTAATAGAGATTCAGACAGACGTTATTTTAATATTTTGCACTGATAAGCTTGTTGTTGCTGAAAGTTTGTTGTTGCATTACGTTGCCGTTATAAGCGTATGTGGTCAGCGTGCCTTCGGCCGGATGGGCGCGGAAGTTAAGTAATTCGCTGCGTGGCAGAATATAAGGGTCGGTGCGTTTGCGGCTGTGGTCGCTGTAGAAATCTTGAACCGTATATTCATTTCCCCGCTTGCCGATTAGTTGGCGGTAATAACCACCCTTAACCGGGCTGTCGGAAGTATTGCCCCGCGCATCGAAGTAGGTAACGATTTGCTCTTCTATCACATTGATGCCGCCGTTACTTTTTTCAGCCGAACGGTTTTTATCGAAGCCGACCGGGATGTTGATGCTGGTGCCGAGACCGACATTGCTGCCGATATTCGTACCTAGTCCGATGCCGACAGACATTCCGGGGGTACCTACGGAGCAGGCTCCTAATAACAGAACCAAAGGGGCGATGTAAGCCAGTTTTTTCATGATACGCTTTCTGCAGAAGGTTGGTTGCAGCCGGGAGGTAGAGTTTATCCGGCATCATTCTGCCGACAGTATAACGCGATTTGGGAGAGACAATGGTTAGGTAGGGTAAAACCGGTTTGGGGTATGGTTTTGATGCGGAAGTTTTGCAACAAAAAAGCACGCTTAAATAATTTTAAACGTGCTTTATAAAGGTACAGACGGAAGGTTAAGAAGTTTATTTCATAGTAAGCTGCAAACCGTTACCGGAGAAGTTGATTTCTTTCACAATACTGAATTCACGTGGTTCGCCGTTTACATGCACAGGTTGCATGATTTCTTTTTCCATCCAGCTTACGGCCGCCGCATCAATGGCTTGAGAACCGCTTGTGCGGATAACACGCACATTGCTGGTTTGACCGTTTGTGCCGATAGTCAGACGCATGGTGACTTGGCCGGTAATCGGCGCGGTTGCTTGGGAGGTTTTTTGATAAAAACGAAGTTCGGATGCGGCGGCCGGTAAGTGAGCAGCCAATAGAGCGGCAGTTAACGCGAAAGAAGCAAAAATACGGCGTGTCATAATCGGATTCCTTATCGTAAAGTGCTTAAATAATTATGTATTGAACTATATTCGTTTTGGAATATTAGCTTTGTTTTTGTATTTGTGATTATTGTGCTTATTTCTAACAGTAAATTCAATAAGGAAATGTCAAAAATACCGGATAGACGGACTTTTTTATGGATAGTCGGTAAATTTATGCATTTTGTTAAATTTTTTAATTAATTTAATTTTTATTAAAAACAATGGTTAATTTTATTTGATTATGCCAAGGGGTTATTTGGTGCGGTGTGGTAAAAAAGTTCCAATGGTAATCGGGCAAATTGGGGTGGAGTATTTGAGAAGACTAAAGAGATGCGGAAAACTATGGCGGTAATGGTAAATACTATCGACGGTATGGGTTCTGCGTTAAAATCATATTTCGAATTTACTATATACAGATTTATTGTTGTCTCCATCGCGGAGCAACTCATGAAAGCATAGCAATGAAAACCTTAAAATTTACCAAAATGCACGGGTTGGGTAACGATTTCATGGTAGTGGATGCTACTGCACAAGATTTCGATCCTTTGCTGGCACCGCTGGCAAAATGGTCTGACCGCTATACAGGAGTAGGTTTCGATCAGCTGCTGGTAGTGGAAAAAACGGATTTGCCAGAAGTAGATTTCCGTTACCGTATTTTTAATGCCGATGGCGGTGAGGTTGAACAGTGCGGAAACGGTGCGCGTTGTTTTGTACGTTTCGTGGTGGATAAAGGTTTAACGGATAAGCATGAAATACAAGTAGAAACCGCCCGCGGTATTATTGTTCCCAAATTATTGGAAAATGGTTTGGTTACCGTCAATATGGGGCAACCCCGATTTGCGCCTGCCGACATTCCGTTTGTAGCGGCTGGAGGAGAGCAGGAAGAGGCATTGACCCATATCGTTTTGGTAGGGCTGGAGTCGATTCCGGTCAGTTGTGTCAATATGGGAAACCCGCATGCGGTTATTTTGGTAGATGATATACAAAATGCGCCGGTAGCCAAGTGGGGAGAGGCGATTGAATCGCATGAGCAGTTTCCAGAGCGCGTAAATGTCGGCTTTATGCAGGTATTGGATGAGCAGAATATCCGTTTGCGTGTTTTTGAACGCGGCACGGGAGAAACCCAAGCTTGCGGTACGGGTGCTTGTGCAGCAGTGGTGGCTGGTGTGCGCTTAGGGCTGCTTAAAGCCGGTGCTCCTGTGAAAGTAAGTTTGCCCGGCGGTGATTTGTTTATTGAGTGGCAGCCCGGAAGCAATGTTTTGATGACGGGGCCTGCGGAAACCGTATTTGAGGGCGAGTTGCAATATTAATGGATAAGAAAAGCGTTTTAAGTTTTTTACAGGAACACCCTGAATTTTTGGCAGAACACGCCAATATATTAGGCGTGCGTATGCATGATGATAAGGTACGTTCGTTTGCACAGGCGCAGATGGCCGCATCACAGCAGAAAATCAAAAAAATGGCCAAACAAGTTGAAGTGATGTTAGATGATGCCCAGGCCAATCATGCGACGATGAACAAACTGTTTGCTTTGAATCTAAAGCTGCTTGCCGCCAATACGGTTAAACAGGCGGCCGATGCGCTTTATCAGTCTCTTGCAGAGGATTTCGGGATACGTTATATGCGGCTGGTATTGATTGCCGAACCTGTAAACAAAGCACGTGTGCCCGAAGGGTTGAAGATTATGCGTGACAGTAAAGCCGGCGCAGCGGTTGCCGCTCTCGAAAAAGTGGAGGCGGGCGGTAAGATTAAGCCTGAGTTGAGGAGTCTGCTGAATAATGACTCAAACGCCGTATTGGAAAGCTTTTTACAATTGCCCCTATTGATCGGCGGGCAGACAGGAGGCTTTCTGTTATTGGCAGATGAAGATGTCGGCCGTTTCAGTGCGGATTTGTCGACAGAGTGGGTGTCGCAATTGGCACAAGCTGTCGGAGTATTGTTATCACGTATGATGGGTTACCGCTAAGATGGCAGCCAATATCGGTTTATGGTTTTTGGCGGTTTATATCGCCGTATTTGTGGTGGCGGCTTATAAAGCGGGCGAATTTCAATGGCTTTGGGCAAGTATTGCGTTATGGTTGGGCTTCGGTTTCATCGGAGCACGACTATTGCCGGGCATATGGGGAATTGCGCATTTGAGCACCGCTTATATGCCGCATTTTTATATTGTTTTGGGCAGCATATTCTTTTTTGTTAACCGTTGGAAAAAAATACCGCAGGGCTCGGGCTGGTATGCCGAAGGAGGCAATCCATTCTTGAGCTTGTTTGCCGTCAGCGGTGCGTTGTTGAGCTTTGTTTGGCTTGTGTTGGCTTTGATTGTTTATTCCCGGTATCCGACGGGTTTGACACCTTATGTATCGGCAGGGCTGTTGCATCTTTATTGGTTGGAACCGGTTTATTGGGTATGTATGCAGGTAGTGCTCATGCTGCTGTTTTATTTCCACCGCAGTATTATCGTTGGAATGCCGGCTAATTTTTTCAGTAGCCGTCAGCTTCATGCGGGTTTGTTATTGGCTTTTTTCCTGCAAACGGCTTTCGTGGTGAAAACCATGTTGGAAATCCGATATTAATTAAGGCATGGCTCGGGAATATTTTTTAGGCAGTGTTAAGCTAATTTATAACTTTTGGTTGTAAGCATGTAAACAATGAATCTTTAGTTTTCAGACGGCCTCGGGTTATGATGAAACAAGTTTATTAAAAGGAGTCAGTTTATGAATATCGCAAACAGCATTACGGATTTAATCGGCAACACCCCTTTGGTTGAGCTTAACCGTTTGACAGAGGGTTTGGAAGCACGCGTAGTGGCCAAACTGGAATTTTTCAATCCGGGCAGTAGTGTGAAAGACCGTATTGCTATTGCCATGATTGATGCGGCTGAGAAAGCCGGACAAATCACTAAAGATACCGTGATTGTAGAGGCAACAAGCGGTAATACCGGTATCGGTTTGGCGATGGTGTGTGCTGCCCGCGGTTATAAACTGGCCATCACCATGCCCGAGAGCATGAGTAAAGAGCGCCGTATGCTGTTGCGTGCTTTTGGTGCCGAACTGATTCTCACCCCCGCAGCAGAAGGAATGGGTGGTGCGATTGCTAAAGCACATGCTTTGGTAGAGGAAAATCCCGATACTTATTTCATGCCTCGCCAGTTTGATAACGAGGCTAATCCGAAAATACACCGTGAAACAACGGCCGAAGAAATTTGGCGCGATACAGACGGACAAGTAGATATCTTCGTATCCGGCGTGGGAACCGGTGGTACGATTACCGGTGTAGGCGAAGTATTGAAAGCGCGCAAGCCTGAAGTACAGATTGTCGCCGTTGAACCTGAAGCTTCTCCGGTATTGAGCGGCGGTCAAAAAGGTCCTCATCCGATTCAGGGTATTGGTGCGGGTTTTGTGCCGGCAGTATTGAATACAGATGTGTACGACAGTATTGTCCAAGTGCCAAATGAAGCTGCTTTTGCAACTGCACGCGCAGTGGCTGAAAAAGAGGGTATCTTGGTTGGTATTTCTTCAGGTGCGGCGGTTTGGAGCGCATTGGAGCTGGCTAAAAAACCCGAAAATAAAGGCAAATTGATTGTCGTTGTTATTCCTTCTTATGGGGAGCGTTACTTGTCTACTCCCTTATTCGCCGATTTGGTGTGATGCTTGATTAAGCATTAAGATTACGATTGCTAATATTGTTTTAAGCCAAAGGCCGTCTGAAAATAGCTTCAGACGGCCTGTGTATTATTAGGTTTTTGTAAAGCGGCAGACTAAGGGTTTCTGATGATATAAACCGGTTAAGATGCTTGATTCCTCGGCCCGGGCGGTTGCCATTCCTATAAATATCCTATTTCGTTATAATACGTTTTTATTTTTATTGACGGCATCATGACACATATTCACATTATCGGTATCGGCGGTACGTTTATGGGAGGTTTGGCGGCGATTGCCAAAGAGGCCGGGTTTAAAGTAACCGGCTGTGATGCCAAAATGTATCCGCCGATGAGCACCCAGTTGGAATCATTGGGGATTGAGGTGCATGAAGGTTTTGATGCCGAACAATTGCAGCATTTCAAAGCGGATGTTTTTGTAATCGGTAATGTTGCAAAGCGCGGCATGGCGGTTATCGAGGCGGTTTTAAATCAGAATCTGCCTTATATTTCCGGTCCGCAATGGCTGGCCGAAAACGTGCTTCATCACCGTTGGGTATTAGGTGTTGCCGGTACGCACGGCAAAACGACAACGGCCAGTATGTTGGCTTGGGTGCTGGAATACGCGGGCTTGGCTCCCGGCTTTCTGATCGGGGGGGTGCCGCAGAATTTTAGCGTGTCGGCCCGTTTGCCCGGAGCTCCGCGGTTGGATGCAAACGGCATATCGCCTTTTTTTGTGATTGAGGCAGATGAATACGATACGGCTTTTTTTGATAAACGCAGTAAGTTCGTACATTACCGCCCGCGTACCTGTGTGGTAAACAATTTAGAATTTGATCACGCTGATATTTTTGCGGATTTGGATGCGGTGAAAACGCAGTTTCACCATTTAATCCGCACGGTTCCGGGTGAGGGTTTGGTTGTTGCCAACGGGGTTGAAGCTAATGTCCGTACAACTTTAGACAAAGGCGCTTGGACTCCGGTTGAGTTTTTCGGAACCGCCGACGGCTGGCATGTACAAAATGTTGCGGCAGACGGCTCGTTTGACGTATTCCTGCACAATGAAAAAACGGGGCATATTGCCTGGCAGCTGATGGGTGAACACAACCGCATGAATGCGTTGGCCGTAATCGCTGCTGCCCGCCATGTGGGCGTGGATGTGGCTACGGCGTGCGAAGCGTTGAGTGCGTTCAAAAATGTGAAGCGCCGTATGGAATGCAAAGGGGTGGAGAAAGGCGTAACCGTTTATGATGATTTTGCCCATCATCCGACGGCGATTTCTACTACGGTGGCAGGTTTGCGCCAACGGGTGGGCGATGCGCGTATTTTGGCTGTATTGGAGCCGCGTTCGAATACGATGAAACTAGGCACGATGAAAGCGGCTTTGCCGCCAAGTTTGGCAGAAGCGGATTTAGTATTCTGTTATGCCGGCGGAGTGGATTGGGACGTAGCGGATGCTTTGTCGCCTTTGGGAGACAAGCTGCACGTAGGTAGAGATTTTGATGCTTTCGTGGCCGATATTGTTGCCCAAGCGCGCAGCGGAGATCATATCTTAGTGATGAGTAATGGTGGATTCGGCGGGATACACGAGAAATTATTATCCGGTTTGCGCTAATTAACGGTATAAAAAAGGCCGTCTGAAAAAATTGTTTTCAGACGGCCTTTTTTCTAACGGCTATTGTTTGCAGTAATCTGATGGTAATCTAGCGGATAACGCCCAAGCTTTGGTTGAGCTGTTCTTCGGCCCGTTTGACGGCGGCCTCCAAATCACCGATACGCTGTTGGTAACGGGCATAGTTACGTTCGTTACCGTAGCGTACTTTTTTGCCTTCAGCCAATGCTTTTTGTGCCTCTGACAAATTTTGTCGCGCCAAGCTGACTTGGTTGGACTCTTGGGCTTCTGCCGTGACGGCTTCATTTTCGTTTGAAGCGGCTTGGTTATTGTAAGCGTTTATCGGAAGAGAAGAGTAAACCTCAGGTTTGCCTAAGTTGGCTTTTTGGCAGTTTTTGCCTGGGGATTGTGTATAAATACGTTGGCCGTTGGCGCTTGTACATTCGTAAACTGTAGCGGCATTGCCGTACGAAGCGGTTAACAGGCCGATACACAGAAGGGTAAATCGTTTCATAAAAATTGTTTTCCGTTGGTTGTAACCGTCGGTTTGGGCTTAGCGAAACCAAAACCACCATGCGGCCAAAAGAATAATAACGGCGGCGATGTTGCTGATAAATATGATTCGCCAGTGAGTAGGCATACGTTGGCCGTTTGCGGTAGGGCGTCCCTTACGGGCATATACAAACGGGCTGAGTAAGATGGAAACAGCTGAAATCAAAATGATTACGGCATAGTAAATTTTTTCTTTTTCCATAAAGGCTCCCGTTTGTTTTGCAATCAGTTTTATCCGAAAAAACGGTGATAAAACCAATTATAAAAACTATTTTATTACTTTTTCTATAAGACTGATGCTGCTTTGTGTAAATATCATGGCCGTCTGAATAATATTTCAGACGGCCATATGCTTGTATCTGCAGATAATCGTCTTTATGATGGTTCGTATCAGATATATTTTGGAGGGATGGCAGTGGTAGAGATTGTTCCTATTTCCGCATTGCAGGATAACTATATTTGGTTGCTGAAAAGTGGCGGAGAGGCCGTGTGCGTTGATCCCGGTGATGCCGTGCCGGTATCGGATTATTTGCAGGCCAATGGTTTGGAGTTGGTCCAGATTTGGATTACCCACCACCATCATGACCATACGGGCGGGGTAGCTGCTTTAAAAGCGCAGTTTCCCGATTGCCGGGTATACGGTCATACCGATATTGAAGCGGATTGCCAGGTAGGTGAGGGCGACCGGATAGGTTTTGCCGGCGGCATAGCCGAGGTATGGGAAACGCCCGGGCATACCGATAAGCATATCGGCTATATATGGCAGGAGGGCGGGCAAACACATGTTTTTTGCGGGGATACGCTTTTTAGTGCCGGTTGCGGGCAGGTTTTCAGCGGAACGGCTAAGCAGCTCTATAGGAGTTTGCAACGTTATCGCGCTATGCCCGGGCAGACTTTGTTTTATCCGACGCATGAATATACGGCGGCCAATTTAAAGTTTGCAGCTTGGATCGAACCGGATAATACGGATATACCGCAAGCTTTATCCGATGCGGTTAATACGCCCACTTTGCCCGTATATTTAAGCCGCGAGCTGAAGATTAATCCTTTCTTAAGGGTAAATGAACAGGCTGTGCGGGAGCGGGTTTCACACTTGGCCGGAATGGATGAAGATGATGACGCAGCTATCTTTACGGCAATGAGAACGTTGAAAAATCAGTTTTAGTGTTACAAAACCACGGCGGATAAATCGGATCTGCGCGGAATGTTTTCGGTAGCAGTGCCGTAGGATTTTAACTGAAGGCCGTCTGAAAATAGGGCAGCTTTTATTTTTATGACGATGTGTTGTTTGCTAAGGGTAAAGCCAAAATACGTATAACTATCTTGGGCGATAAGCGATTTTATTATCGGATATGATAAAATCGTATTGATTTATAATATTTTATTCTTGAAGAATAAAGGCGGTATTGTGCGTATTTTTATGTTGTTGGTAATAATCGTTTTGATGCAGGTGTTTACCTTCGGCTTGGGGCGTTCCCTACAATGGTTGTTGGCCGGCAAGATAGGTGTACGGGGGCGTCTGATCTTGATGGCGGGTGCTTTTGTTGTTACTAATTTGTTAATCGCAGGTTTGTTGCTGCAACTCGGCCATGCGGTATTCCGCTGGACGGCACTGTGGATGGTATTACTGCTTTATGTAATGTATGCGGCACTGGTCACCTTCCTTCTTTATTTGCTGTTATGCAAAATTTTGGATCAAAAGCCTATGGCACGAAGCCTGCGGGTGTTTGCTCCTTTGTTTTTACTTGGTCTTTTGGCTTACTCGGCTTACAACGCCTATACGCCTGCAGTTCGCCATTACCAAGTGGTGTTGGATAAACCGTTGGCCAAGCCGTTGCGTATCGGTGTTGCCAGTGATTTGCATTTGGGCGCACTTGTAGGTAAAGGACAGTTGCAAAAACTCAGTGAAATTATGCGGCGCGAAAAGGTAGATATTATTTTACTGCCCGGTGATTTGATGGATGATAACGTTGCTGCTTATCGTGCCGAGAATATGCAGCCGGCTTTGGCCAAGCTGCAAGCTCCGCTTGGTGTGTATGCCACATTGGGAAACCATGATTTGTTCGGTCATCAGAGTGAAATTGTTCAAGAGCTCACTAAAGCGGGCATTCAAGTATTACGCAACAGTAGCAAAGTGGCAGGTGGAAAAGTTTTGGTTGTCGGACGCAATGATGATTCTGATCGTAGCCGCCCGAGTACGGCTGCTTTGTTGGCGGAGCAAGATACGTCATTACCTGTATTGCTGATGGATCACCGTCCGACTGAAATTGATCTTCACAGCCAACTTCCCATAGATATTCAAGTATCGGGGCATGTGCATAACGGCCAGATCGCACCGGCTAACTGGATTGTGCGCCAGCTGAACCGGGTAGCTTACGGTTACCAACAAATTGGCAACGGTCACTTTTTTGTTACCTCCGGATTCGGATTTTGGGGTGTACCTTTTCGTCTCGGCTCGCAAGCCGAAGTGGTGGTGATTGAGGTGTCGGGTAAGAATAGCGTGAGCGCACACTAAGTTATAATTTGTGATTAATAAAAAAATAGGGGCTGTATTAGATTAGCCTTAAATATCACACCAAATTCGCAAGATTTTAAGTTGCTCTTTTGGTGTACCAAAGTTAAAACGAAATTCGCATTCTTTCAAGAATAAAGGGAAAGATTTTCGGTCA
>NZ_JBLUPI010000018.1:0-24519 GCF_048060015.1 Neisseria sp. S1 | reverse complement strand
TGACCGAAAATCTTTCCCTTTATTCTTGAAAGAATGCGAATTTCGTTTTAACTTTGGTACACCAAAAGAGCAACTTAAAATCTTGCGAATTTGGTGTGATATTTAAGGCTAATCTAATACAGCCCCTATTCTTTTATATTTGATTTTAAAAAGCGGGTTAAAAAAGGCCGTCTGAAAAATTTCAGACGGCCTGGTATATGGGGCATAACCATTTCATTAAATAAAGAAAAGCTTTTGATTACACAGATAAAAACTAATCATCCTCTATTAAGAAACCATACGTTAACCCTATTTGCATACAGCTCAAATTATTTATTTTCTTTTCCATTGTATGACTGCCCGTTCCAAGTATTACCGCACCTTGAACCATAAAAATATAAAAAGATGCCGTCTGAAAATTTCAGACGGCATCTTTTTATCTCACCATTTACGGATTCATCACACGGGCCAATAAGGCTTTTTCTTTACCTTTCATTGATGGAATCTGTACTTGGACACCGTTACCGGGAGCCACCTCAACTGCTTCTCCCTTACGTTTCATCTGCGCCAATACCAGTGTTTGATTTCCACTCGGATGAATAATTTCCAAGGTATCCCCGACACTGAATTTGTTTTTCACATCCACTGTAGCCCAGCCCTCTTCATCAATTTCTGTAACTTGACCGACAAATTGGCTTTGCTTTGCCAAAGAATGGCCTGAGAGATAGTTTTGGTACTCTTTTGTCTGGTGGCGTTCCAAAAATCCGGGGGTATAGCCGCGATTGGCCAAGCCCTCCAGTTCGGCCAGCAAGCTGTAATCGAAGGGATGGCCGGCAACGGCATCATCAATAGCCTTGCGGTAGGCCTGAGCCACACGGGCAACGTAATATACGGACTTAGTACGCCCTTCTACTTTCAAGCTGTCTACGCCGATTTCCGCCAGCTTGGCCACTTGCTCAATCGCACGTAAGTCTTTGGAGTTCATGATGTAAGTGCCGTGTTCATCCTCCATAATCGGCATCAGCTCACCGGGGCGGTTCGCTTCTTCTATTAAGAATACTTTATCAGCAGCCGGATGGCGGATTTGTCCGTTAATGCCTTCGAAAGCTGAATTGGCTTCTTCTTGGGCTTTATTAAAATCAAAACCTTGCAAGAGTTTGCTGTCACCCATTTCATCGGTTTCGGTATCATGTACTTTGTAATCCCAACGGCAAGCGTTGGTACAAGTACCTTGGTTGGGGTCGCGGTGGTTGAAATAACCCGAAAGCAGGCAGCGGCCGGAATAAGCAATACACAATGCACCGTGTACAAATACCTCCAACTCGATATCCGGGCATTCTTGGCGGATTTCGGCGATTTCTTCCATAGAAAGCTCGCGGGAAAGAATAATGCGCTCCACACCGATTTTCTGCCAGAATTTCACGCCCCACCAGTTGGTGGTATTCGCTTGCACGGAAAGATGAATAGGCATTTCCGGCCAACGCTCGCGTACATTCATGATCAAGCCTGGGTCTGCCATAATCAAAGCATCGGGCTTCATGGCAATCAATGGCTCCATATCTGCCATGAAGGTTTTCAGCTTACTATTGTGCGGTAAGGTGTTGACTGTAAGAAAGAATTTTTTACCGCGCTCGTGCGCTTCTCGGATGCCGGTTTCCAATACGTCCAATTTGGCAAATTCGTTGTTACGCGCACGCAGCGAGTAACGCGGGCTACCCGCATAAACGGCATCCGCACCGTAATCAAATGCGGCACGCATACGCTCCAAGCCGCCAGCCGGTAATAAAAGTTCGGGAGATTTCATGTGTGTTTTAAACCTTACAAATGTTTCAGACGGCGTGAAGCGCCGTCTGAAACAGATAAATATCGTTAGATAGAGTGTTGTAAATTATCCGCCTTTTTCAACTTCGGGTCAATTTATACCTTTACGGTTATCGTGTTCGCACCGGTTCTACCCGGTAGCCAACCTGACGTAAACGGCGTATTAAGCCATGTTCTCCATCAAGATGCGCCGCACCTACCGCCACCAAAGTCGGCTCTTTAGGCAAAATTTCAATCAGCTTTGGCAGCCATTGCTGGTTTCGCTCGATTAAAAGCTTATTGTATAGAAAGTCTTGCCAGTATGCCCTGTCGCGCCCGGGCGTTCCTGCCAATACATAGTTTGGATTAGCCAAATCCGACCACAACTTTAAAGCGTTACCGGCATAGTAGTCTTCAATTGCTTGTGCCTGCTGCTTTAAAAAACGCTTGGGATTGCGGTTGATGATATCAAAACCCCGCTTGATTTTATCTTCGGGAACAGTTTGAAAATAATGCAAAGGCTCCAAGCGCTCTAACGCCATCACTGTCTTTCCGCTTTCCGTTGCACGCTTAATCAACTGGACATCAATACCGTATTCGGAAGAATAACCTTTGGGCACAAACAAGCTTTGCACGGAAAGCCATACGGCCCAAGGTTTCAATTTACTGTTGCCGTCAAATGCCAATTTGTCGTTACCTAGCGATAAAGAACGGTTTAATGCCTCTATCCGCCTTGCCCCCAGCGATTGATTTAAAGTTCGGCCGTCTGCCATCAGTAAAAACATTTTTGCCATATCCGCGGCATAGCGGGGATCATGCAATTCGGCCTCATTGCTTTCTACCACTAACCGTTCAACTCGATCCAATGCGCTCTGATAAGCAGCCGGCAGCCGCACACCCACAGGGCCGACGTGCATCGTACCCAACAGATAAGAATCAGGTCTACCTTCTTTGCTGATTTTCCATAAAAATGTGTTGTCTTGAATATTACTTTTAGCAAACCCCGTCACTGCCCAAAACAAAGCAAATAACGTCAATAAAATTTTCTGCATATTCCGCCTTTTCAACAAAACCGTTTTTAAACAGTAGTTTTCCTCTTTCCCCGCAATATTGTTGTACTGTATTTCATTTAATAATATTCAATATGAATCTGGCTTAGAAAATTTCAGACGGCCAATATTATGTGTTCAGGCCGTCTGAAATCATCTTCAATATCGTTATTAATTACCACCCGTAATAACGCCGAAACGGCCTCTGAAACGGATAATAAAAGTCAGCCCAGTCATCGTAGTAATAACGTATCTGTTGCAACTTTTTCTGAGAAATATAGTTCTGCCAAGCCATTTTGTAGCAGCTTTGGAACATAGGATCAGAAATCTTATCAATATATTGCAAGCGAAATTCCTTGCTTGCCTTACTATCCAAGTCGACGGATTTATCAAATTGCGCCCGCATGATTTCAGCCGTTTTTACATCACATTGTGCTGCCAAGGTAATCTGAAGATCTTGCTCGTAACGGCGCCTTGCTTCTTCTCTGGCCGCAATCTGCTCGGGAGTGGCTGCACAGCCGGCCAATACCGATACAGCCAAACCGCAGAATACCGGAATATACTTCATAACAACTCCCAAACTATCGATAAACTCTACAAACTGATAAAAAAGGAACGGCGGCTCGTCCGTATTACCGACTATTTGCCTGCCCGCCCCAAAATATCGGCTACCGACCTCCGACATTCAGGTCGAAATTCCTATCTTGAATAACTATAAAGCAATTTACGCTATCCGATGCTTGTTCTGCAAGTGATATAACGACAATCCCACTGCCATTGCGCCACCAAACCACAACATTTCGACTCTCAGCATGCCTATCAATACCAATGCAGGCCCCGGACAAATACCTGCTATACCCCAACCGATACCGAATAGAGCACTGCCCAGCAATAAAGATTTGTCGATATGTACGGTTTCCGGACTATGAAACCGTTCCGACCATTTTGGTTGCGCTTTATGCTTTGCACCTCTTCCGATACGAAAAGCCCATAATGCAACAATTACCGCTCCCGTCATCACAAAAGCCAACGACGGATCCCAATTACCAAATACATCCAAAAAATTCTGCACTTTTTGCGGATTAGCCATTCCCGAAACCAGCAGGCCGAATCCAAATAAAAGGCCGGACAAAAATACCCCTAAAATCTTCATACTATACCCACCATATGCTTCAATATGAAAACAGTTAAAAATCCAAACAACATAAACACACCCACCGCCACTGCCGAGCGTTTTGATAACCGCCCCAAACCGCATACCCCATGCCCGCTGGTGCAACCAGAACCTAAACGCACCCCATAACCTACCAATAATCCACCTAACACCAAACGGGCCGGCTGATTCGTTACTACAACCTCCGGAATACCAAACCAAATTTTATATAACCAAGGTGAAACCAAAACACCTGCAACAAATGCCATCCGCCAAGCCTCTCCTCGAAAAAGCCCGGCTAAAATACCGCTACACCCCATAATCCGGCCATACCCACGCCATAATATTGCGGCTGCGAAACCAATAAGCAGACCGCCCACCAATGCAGATAACCACGTATTCATTGCAACTCCAAACAAATGAAACATAATATCATGACTTTTAAATTTTAAAACATAAAATCAAATTTGTCTGAAGCATTCAAATAAACGTAACAAAATTTAGCTGCAAAAATACAACTGCTCATGTATCAATATGTAAATTCTATGATTACAATGACTTTTACCATACAACATCATTGACGGACCGTTCATTCAGTATCATAATTTTATTATATTCAAAAATATAGTTTTATTTGTGAATATAATACGGGAAAAATAAGCAGCAATTTCGCTGTATAACTTGAAAACCTATTGCTTCAGCTTACATCATTTCATCTTGGAGTATTTTCTATGATAGAACGCCTTATACCGATTTTTGCTGTAATCGGCGTATTATCCAGCATCGGCTATTTAAGCCTAATGGTATGGGTAATGTATAACCGCCTTGATCCACGCAAAACCAATCACCAAATACATCATCACTAAAGTGCTTAGCAATGCATATTAAACGCCCGCCTGAATAATCATAGGCGGGCGTTTTTATTACGCTGATTTCGGTTTTACGATCAAAGCAAATATCTTTTCATTACAAAAAATGAACCCACCATCCATATAAAATCAACTGCTAATAAGCCATAAAATTTCAATATAATTATAATTACTAAAATTAAAATAAAATGACAAATAAAAATAAAATATTATTGTTTATTTACACTTTTAATAATATCAGGTATTCTCAGAATTGTTTTATGTAGTTCAAAGTAATTAAATAAAACAAATAAAAATCTTTAAAAAATAATATTAACTCTTAACACTTTACACTCCTATCTTATGTTATATACATACTCAAATAATCCTTGTGCAATATACTCTGACAGTACTCATGTTTGTGAAAATCATTTCCACATCAAAAAATGGCTTTCATACTTTAACCAAAAAATTAAGATAGACATAAGAATTCTCTTAATTATTGGGTGTATAAAATTTCTACAATAATTCTTTCCATCTATTGCATTCCCAAGTAGGGCTCCCGCCATCCCACGAACCTCCCCAAAATATACACCCACCAATACGGGCACCATCATGTTAAGCATTTTCTTCAGCAGCGTTTTATTAACGCCCATTGCTGCAGCCATTATCGCTATCAGCCGTAAAAAACAATTTACCTACAATACCAATAAAGACTATCAATATGATTTACCTATTTCTGCAAAAGTACAGTTGAAAAACGGTACGCTGGAGTTACCGGCAAATTTAAACGAAGGAGATACAGTAATAGCCAAAATACGTGTGAAATCATCTTTATCTGGCTACTGGAAACTCCCTGTAATCACAGTTGAATCAAGCAAAGGCCAATGGCAGCATCCTGTCGAACACGGAGGTCGCGGCATACGTTATCTCAACCTAAGCCACACATTCAGCGAAACAGATAAATGCATAAAGCTTATTGCGCAAAGATTAGCCTTTTCCAATCAGGAAATCGAATTATCCGTTTATCCGGCCCGACAGTTAGAAGGTAAAAAAATTCTGGTTATCGCACCTCATGCTGATGATGCCGAATTATCTGCATACGGTTTATACGAAACACACGCGCAAAATAGTTTTATTGTCACATTAACTGCCAGCGAGGGAGGCAGCTTCCACTATCCCAACCTTTACAACCGCACCCAACCCGAAGAAGCAGAAGCCCAATATCTGCAAAAGGGGCGTATGCGCGTTTGGAACAGCCTAACCGTTCCGCTATTAGCCAGAGTTCCCTCTGAACAAATCTTACAACTTGGCTTTTTTGACGGTACTTTAGAAGAAATGTACCAACATCCCGATATGGAAGTGAAATCAACTAAACTGGATACGGCAGACCTGAATATCTTCCGCAGCGGTAACTCATCCGAATTCTCGAAGCAGCTGACCGGCGGCTCAACTTGGCATGATTTGGTCGGCAATCTCGCCCATATTATTCAAGTATTTCAGCCTGATATTATTGTTGTCCCTACTCCCAATCTAGACGCACATAAAGACCACCAAATGGCGGCCATGGCAACTTTTGACGCACTGAAAAAAATCGATTACCGCAAAGGTGAATTGTTTTTACATACCTTACACTATATCGGCGATGATTACCCCATCGGCCCAAGCGGATCCATGCTGAGCCTGCCGCCAAAATTTGAGCACCCGTTTTATTTCCGCTCTATCTTTTCTCACCCACTTACAAAAGAAGAGCGTAACCGGAAACTATTAGCGTTGGATGCTATGAATGATATCCGCCCCAATTCCGACAACTATTTATCACCACAACATATGCTCTTCAGAGGTTTGAATACTTTGCGTCATCATATTCTGCACATTGACAAAAACCTGATCAGCCGCTTTGTCCGCAGTAATGAGCTGTTTTATATCGTGCCTGTAAGCGATCTTTACAATGATGAGCTGTATCAAAAAATCTCTTATAGAGCAAAGCATTACAATTAAATCAATACAAGCACCAACAACCTATTTATTAAGACATATGACCGACAGCCTGTTTTTCAGACGGCCTCTACTGTCGGTCATATATTTTTATCCTTATTTCAATATTTCTTTAAATATTGAAATAAGGATGCTATCATCCGGCAATGGATATTGAAACTGCAAGCAAATTATTCGGCACATTAGGTTCTGCCACACGGTTGGCCGTTTTCCGCATACTGGTTACTCAAGGTGACGCTGGGATGGTGGCTGGAGAAATCGCTAAAACCCTCAACATATCTCCAGCCAACCTCTCCTTCCATTTGAAAGACTTGTGCCACACGGGCTTAATCAAAGCCACACAAGAAGGCCGCTTTCAACGCTATCATGCAGATTTGGCACTTATGATCGAGCTTATTACATTTCTAACCAAAGAATGTTGCTTCAACCAGCCGCCAACACAAGATGCACAAAATTCCCATTGCTGCCAAGCCGTATCCTCACTGGATACTATTTGTATAGCCCATTCCGACAAAAAATCCGAACCAATATGAAACTTTCCAAGTTCAAACAACATCTCCACAACCTTAATGCACTGACATTCATCCTGCCCTGCGGTTCTGCCGTACCCGCACATTTCCATATTACCGAAGTCGCCAAAAACGATAAGCACTTTATTGATTGCGGCGGTATTATCCGCCATGAAACCCGAATAGGTTTCCAATTATGGGTAGCGCACGATACCGAACACAGGCTTTCACCCGCCAAATTGTTGAGCATCATCCGCCTGAGCGAGCGTAAATTGGATTTGCCCGATGCAGAAATCGAAGTCGAATACCAATATCAAACCATAGGGAAATACCGCCTTTCTTTTTCAGACGGCATTTTCCGTTTGGAGAACACCCTGACCGCATGCCTTGCACCCGACCAATGCGGTATTCCGCAACAAAAACCGCGTATCCGACTGGGAAACTCATTATGCAAAAAGTAACCATCTATCACAATCCAAATTGCGGCACTTCCAGAAATGTCCTCGCCTTAATCCGCAATGCAGGTATCGAGCCGCACATTATCGAATACCTCAAAACACCGCCAAGCGAATCCGACTTACGCGGTTTGCTGGCGGCAAGCGGTCTAAGCGCACGTTCAGCCTTGCGAACCAATGTTCCCGAATTTCAAGCCTTTCATCTTAACGATGATACCTTAAGCGAAGAAGCCGTTATAGCCGCCATGCTAAAAGCCCCTATTCTGATTAACCGCCCTTTTGTGGTCACCCCTTTGGGTACGGCATTATGCAGGCCGTCTGAAAAAGTGTTGGATATTCTGCCTTCTCCGCAGCAAGGGGTATTTTTTAAAGAAGATGGCGAACCGGTTATCGACGCTAACGGGCAGCGGATTAAACACTTGTAACAATAACCAACTTTCTAATGAACGGGGCGATAAATAATGGGAATTTTTGAACGCTTTTTAAGCATTTGGGTTGCCTTGGCGATTGCCGCAGGCGTTTTGTTGGGTTTAACGGTACCCAATATCTTTGCAGCCGTTGCCCAACTCGAATGGGCACATGTTAATTTGCCGGTGGCTGTTTTAATTTGGTTAATGATTTACCCGATGATGATCCAGATTGATTGGTCGGCAGTAAAAAAAGTCGGAAAACGCCCCAAAGGTTTATTCCTTACCTTAATCATTAACTGGCTAATAAAACCATTCACTATGGCAGCTCTGGGTTGGCTGTTTTTCAAAGTTTTCTTTGCCTCAATGGTAAACCCCAATGATGCCCAACAATATATTGCAGGTATGATTTTACTAGGCGTTGCACCGTGCACCGCCATGGTTTTCGTATGGAGCCAACTCGTTAAAGGTGATCCCAACTATACCTTGGTACAAGTATCCGTTAATGATTTAATTATGATTGTTGCCTATGCGCCCATTGCCGCTGTTTTACTCGGTGTTTCCGAAATTATGGTTCCTTGGAGTACGCTGCTGCTTTCAACCCTACTCTACGTTGTATTACCGCTCGCAGCAGGCATGATGACACGCCGCTTATTAATCAAACGTAAACATTCTATTACTGTTTTTTCAGGCCGTCTGAAACCTTTCGCCGTTTGCGGGCTGATATTGACCGTTATCCTACTATTCGGTTTCCAAGCTCAAACCATCATCGCACAACCATTGGTCATCGTATTGATCGCTATCCCTCTGCTGTTACAAACATACGGCATATTTTTTATCGGCCGCATCGGTGCCCGTCTGCTCAAGCTACCGCATGAAATCGCCGCACCCGCCTGCTTAATCGGTACATCTAATTTTTTCGAACTGGCCGTTGCGGTTGCTATTTCACTTTTCGGACTTCATTCCGGAGCAGCTCTGGCTACTGTTGTCGGCGTATTGGTGGAAGTGCCCGTTATGCTGTCTTTGGTTGCATGGGTAAATGCCAAACACAGAACTGAATCTCCGTTGTATTAATCGCATTGTTCAATTTATTCCCTCTTTATTTAGGCATAAAATTCTATTTTTTTATCAAAAAAATCAAAAGCATTTCACAAACCCAATAAATTTTTTTGAAACTTTCCCAAATCACGGATAGTCGTAAAGTGCAAGTGCGGCATAACCCCGCACCCTCTTGAACAGTATGAGGCTCTTTGAGCCGGCAAGTACTGAAAAGCTTCGACACTCCTGAAAAAGCAGAATATATGTAAACGCATGACTGCTTTCCCAACCTGAGTTATCAAAGGGAAGGAACGGAGCATTATTTGAAAAACAATCGAAAGGTTTGAAATATGAAAAAATTATTGGCAACTACTGCTTTGATTATGATGCTGTCTGCTTGTGCCAGCAACGATGCAAAACAAGAACAGCAGTCTTCCCACCCTCAAGGCGCCAACCCTGCAATTGAGCAAGCTCTGCAAGAGTGCCAACAAACCACCGGTGCCGGCCAAGACCGTGCCGCTTTCGATGCCTGCATGAAAGAAAAAGGATTTGAACGGCCGGCCGAGCAACAACCTGCTGCAACCTCCGAAGCAGCCGCTTCTGCCGCCAATTAACAAGCGAAATACACGAAGCCTGACTGAATTTCGTAAACATGCCGAAGGCAGCGGAGCGGTACTTACATATAGGTTTTAAGGTTGTTATCAGCTGCGCAAAACTGTTAAAAAATCAAACAAACATGTAAGATTCCAAGCTAACCTACCGTATCTGGCGGTAAAACATCCAGATAACTTATACGCTTGTTTGATTTCTTCAGCAGCAAAACCAAGCTTATCCGGAACGATTTTTTATCTGCTGCCCTTTTAAAATAAATGCCGTCTGAAAACCAAAATAGTTTTCAGACGGCATTTTCAAAACAACGGATAGTATCTAAAAAATCACAGAAACCGCCGAGATATGCAACATCTTAGTCAAAAGAATAAAGTTTATGCCTCTGCTCTAATTTGTTGTAGGAAACGTTTGGTTCGCTCATGCTGCGGATTTTGGAATAACTGTTCGGGTGAGCCCTGCTCTACAATTACCCCGCCGTCCATAACGACGACTGTTGTTGCCACATCCAAAGCAAATTTAATTTCATGGGACACAACTACCATAGTCCAGCCCTCGCGCGCCAGCTCTTTCATAGTTGCCAACACGTCTTGCACCAGTTCGGGGTCAAGCGCCGAAGTAGGCTCGTCAAATAGTAACAACTCAGGCTGGATTGCCAAAGCTCTGGCAATTCCTACCCTTTGTTGTTGGCCGCCGGAAAGTTGGAAAGGATAAAGATCAGCCTTATCTCCCAAACCAACTTTCTCCAACAAAGCCCGTGCCTCCGCACGAGCCGTCTCTACAGGCTTACCTTGTACGGCTACTGGCCCTTCCATCACATTTTCCAATGCGGTTTTATGGGGAAAAAGATTGTATTGTTGGAAAACCATGCCGGATTTACGGCGTAGCATCAATACATCTTTTTTAGACGGCTTAGTGGCAAAATCGATTTTTAATGCAGGAGAACCGTCGAATTCGATTTCACCTTGCTCAGGCATTTCCAAAGCATTAAGGCAGCGAAGAAAAGTCGTTTTCCCGGAGCCGGAAGGCCCAAGTACCACCACCACATTGCCTTTAGCAATATCCAAATCAATACCGCGAAGAATCTGGTTACTACCGAAAGCCTTATGAATATTACGGATTTTTATCATCTATCATTCTCACTTGGCTATATAGCGGTCAAGGCGTTTTTCCAATTTCGACTGTCCGATAAACAAGAAGAAACAGAATACCCAATAAACCAAACCTGCTTCGATATACACCGGTAAAAAATCGTAACTAGCATTAGCAATCTGCTGTGCTACCCGGAAAAGCTCGGTAATCGTTACCACCGAAGCCAACGAAGTTTCTTTAAACAGGCTAATGAACGTATTACTCAGAGGCGGTACGGATACTCTAAACGCCTGCGGCATAATAATACGTCGGAAAGTTTGCATATAGGTCATGCCGATAGTAAAACCGGCCTCCCATTGCCCTTTCGGTACGGACAAGATCGCCGCGCGGATCGTTTCTGAGGCATAGGCACCGATATTGAGCGAGAAGCCGATAATAGCCGTAGGAAGTGGGTCCAAACGGATACCGATAGCGGGCAAACCGTAAAACACTATCATTAACTGCACCAGCATCGGCGTTCCCCTGATAGCTGATACGTAAAACCTTACTGCGGCCAACAATAAACGGTATGCAAAACCCTTGCCCGGTATAATCCGTATCAAGGCAACTATCAAGGCAATCAATATACCAAATATAAAAGAGACAACGGCCAAAGGAATGGAATAAATGAAACCTGCTTTTACCATCGGCCAAAAAGCGTTTATGACCAAAGCCGCACGGGCTTCAGTCATAAACGGTAATGCGCTTAAGAGATCACTTAACACTTACGTCTTCGCCAAAGAATTGTTCACCTAATTTTTTCAATGTGCCATCTGCACGCAGTTCTTCAACCGCGGTACTAATTTTAGCCAATGCTTCCTCATTGCCTTTGTTTACAATGAAGCCCGCACCCAATTTTTCTTCCGCAGGAGCGACCCAAGCCGTTTTCAAGCCGGATTGCGGATTTTTCTTCAAATAATCAAGCAAGGCCAAAGAATCATTAAAGGTGAAATCAGCGCGCTTTTGCTGTACCAATGCCAAGGCTTGCGCCATACCGTCAACAGGCACTACTTTAGCTCCCGCTTGTTGTGCCATTTCGCCATAATTGCTGCTCAAAGACTGGGCTGAAGACAAGCCTTTCATATCTGCCAATGATTTGATACGGTCATCATCTTGACGGCTAACCGCCATCGGGCCGGAATAACTGTAATTCTCCGACTTGTCAAAAGTAGCCTGGCGCTCAGGAGTGGTAAGGCTAACTTGATTGGCAACCATATCAAAGCGACCCGCTTTCAAGCCGGCCAACATAGCGTCCCATTGAGTTTCTTTAAAATCAATAGTAATGCCTAATTTTTCAGCTACTGCACGGGTAACCTCAACATCGTAACCGGTAAGCTTGCCAGATTCGTCATGATAGGTAAAAGGCGCATAAGTACCTTCCGTACCAACTGTAATCGTACCTTTGTTATTAATACGCTCAAGCAAAGAGCCTGATGAAGCCGCAGCCGGAGCAGATGCCGCAACAGAAGCACTGTTTCCGGCTGTTTCATTGCCGCAAGCGGCCAATACCAAAGCGGCAATGCTACCAAGTACGATTTTTTTCAACATAATGATCAACCTTAATCTTAACTGTAATGTAATTTTGATATTCTACTTTAAGCCCGATGCAAATACAAAGAATCACTTTTGATATTCTTTATAGCTAAAAATTATATGCCATAAGTATAATTGTTGTGCAATCTGAAGCGCTCAAAATTATAAGCCCATGTTTCTCTATGATTTTTCTTATAAGATGGTATAACTTTTAAAATGAAAAGAGCTTGCATCAAATTCAGATTTCCCAAGCCATTGTTTATAGCCTATCCTTGCTTCTCAAACCACCTGCCCCAAGCAGATAACAATATGTTTGTTTTATAACTTTTGACATCATTATTTCCAGATAAAAAAGCCGCCTGATTTTTTCAGACGGCCTTTCAGAATAAATTAAATATCAAACATTTATCTTACCGGATCTTATTTAGACTGATGGATACTATCTCGAGTTTCCAATACCTGATCAATCAAACCGTAAGCGCGGGCTTCTTCCGCAGACATATAATTATCACGATCCGTATCCCGCTCCAAATCAGCGACATTGCGTCCGCAATGCTTAGCCAATAAGTGATTGAGCTTGTCTTTGATTTTCAGCAGCTCTTTAGCGTGTATTTCAATATCAGATGCTTGTCCGCCCAAGCCGCCGCTAATTAAAGGCTGATGAATCATGACACGGCTGTTTGGCAGAGCGAAACGCTTTCCTTTGGCTCCGGCCGACAGCAAAAACGCTCCCATACTGGCAGCCTGCCCTAAACAGAGGGTAGAAACATCCGGTTTGATGAAATTCATGGTATCGTAAATCGACATACCTGCCGTTACCGACCCTCCCGGTGAATTAATATAAAGGTAAATATCTTTATCGGGATTTTCGCTTTCCAAAAACAGCAGCTGCGCCACCACCAAATTGGCAGTTTGATCGTTTACGGGACCAACCAAAAAGATAATCCGCTCTTTTAAAAGGCGCGAATAAATATCAAACGCGCGCTCGCCGCGGCCACTTTGTTCGATAACCGTAGGCACCAAATAGCTATTTTCAATTTCAAGAGTCATTTTCTACTCCTTTCCTTCTTCAGGATAATTCTGCAAAAAAGCACCAAACACAAAAAGGCTTGGTGCTTTTTCAATCACTCAGCTTTGCGCCGGCTTAGGCTTGTGCACCCATTACTTCGTCAAACGACAAAGCACGTTCGGTAACTTTAGCCTTAGTCAATACAAAATCTACAACATTAGCTTCCACTGCCAAAGAAGTCGGGCCTTGCAAGCGTTGTTGGTCAGCGAAATACCAATCAATAACCTCTTGAGGATCTTCGTAGCTTTCCGCAAAATCGGTAACAACAGCCTTAATTTGCTCTTCAGTAGGCTCCAGCTTGTTTTCCTCTACCACTTTGGCAAGAATCAAACCCAAAGCTACACGGCGCTCGGCCTGCTCTTTAAACATATCGGCAGGCAGATCCAAATTGGCAGCATCAGCCATACCTTGGTTAACGAAGTTTTGTTTCATTTCCGCAGCCAAACGTGCGGCTTCTTCGTCTACCAATACTTTGGGCAGCTGGATTTCGGTAGACTTCAGCAAAGCTTCCATCACCGCTTCTTTGGTTTGGTCTTGGGTGCGGCGTTTTACTTCACGCTCTACGTTTTTCTTCACCTCTTCGCGCATTTTAGTTACATCGCCGTCCGCGATGCCCAATGCTTTGGCAAACTGCTCATCTACTTCAGGCAATACAGGCTCTGATACGTTGGTCAGTTTGATAGTGAATACGGCAGTTTTACCTGCTACGTCTTTACCGTGGTAATCTTCGGGGAAGTTTACTTCCACATCTTTGCTTTCGCCTTCTTTCAAGCCTACTACACCAGCTTCGAATTCAGGTAACATTTGGCCGTTGCCCAATACGAAAGGATAGTTTTTAGAAGTGCCGCCTTCAAACGGTACGCCGTCGATTTTACCTTCAAAATCGATAATTACACGGTCGCCGTTTTGAGCCTCACGTTCAACATGGTTGAAACGTGTACGCTGTTTACGCAAGATATCGATGGTTTTATCAACTTCCGCATCACCCACTTGGGCGGTTACTTTTTCAATTTCCTGAGCAGCCAAATCACCTACAACCACCTCAGGGAACACTTCGAAAATAGCGGCAACTTTGAAAGCTTCTTTGTCATCTTGCTCTTCCACGCCTTCAAAGCGGGGCATACCGGCCACTTTCAGGTTTTCGCTTACTGCTACGTTGTAGAAAGCCTGTTGCACCTGTTCGTTCATTACGTCGTTTTGTACGCTGGCACCGTACATAGACTCAACCATTTTCAGCGGTGCTTTGCCCGGACGGAAACCATCGATTTTTACGCGGCGTTGGGTTTGTTTCAGACGTTTGTCGGTTTCGGCATTAATGCTGCTCCAAGGTAAAGACAATACGACTTTGCGCTCCAAGTTTTCTAACGTTTCTACAGTTACGCTCATTATAAGCCCTTAATTATACTGGGTTAATCAATACAACCGGCACAATGCCCGTTGATGCTGTTCCGTAAGCGCCCACAAAGGGGCAAAAATTTAAATTGCAAGTTTATCACAATGCGGAAATAAAATATATTTTCATAATAAAAAACGGCTAGATCGTTTCAGACTGCCTGCTTTTCATGATACGCGCGGTTTCGTGCCAATACCCGTCTGGTCTTTTTTCAAGCACGGCGATTTGGCCAAACCGGATTTTAGGCAAAATACTTGCCTCCGCAGCGTAAATTTCCGATACCCGAGCAGGCGAAAGTATCTGCATCGGCAGCAAAGGGTAATAACGCTGCCCTGTTACAGGCGTATATTGTGTCCAGTCATCTATATACAAACCGTGCCAACCGTAAGGATTCAACGGTTCGCGCTCCACCCGCCGTTCTGAAAAAAAACCGATGCCGCGCACAATCGATACGGCTGTTGTATCAAAATGGCCAAATCCGGCCTTTTTCAAAGCCTCTTTTCCTTCAGGTAATTGCGACCATGTCAGTTGCCGCTGTAATTTTGCCACCTTGTCGGTCAGACGGTCTTTCGGATTAAGCCCGATCATGTTTTCAGGCTTGCCGCAAAAGCTACCATAATACTTACATGTCAGCTCAATATGATAGGGCTTGCCGTTCAATGCGGCGATAAAATCAAACGCTCCCAATGTATGCCCGTTTTTATCTTGCACGGGCAGATTGCGGGCATAAAGCTGCGTATGCGGCGCATGAGCAAACCAAAATGCCAGCAAACTTTCGGCATAAAACCCCAACCTATGGCTAAAAGGTATTTCTTGTTGCAAATGCTGATGCAGAGGTATCGGATTTGCATCCAAAGCCAACAGATAGCGAAAACCTGTTTCACCCAAAAGTTTGCGTATTTCCAGTTCGCACCCCGTATGCCATAGCGGAGGAGCAGTCAGCAAAGCGGCCAAATCGCGTACATTCGGATCAGTCAAACGCCACCACAAAGCATCTAATGCGTAGTTCATTTTTCAGACGGCCTATTTCAAACGGCGCGTTACCGTATTAAAAAATCCGCGCAAAATATCGATATCTTCTGTTTCCATACTGGCACGGCTAAATAAATTCTGCATACGCCGCATTAATCTTTCACCGTTGCGGCGGTTAAAAAAGCCGACTTCATCCATCACGCTCTCCATGTGCGCCACCATACCAGCGACCTGGCTATGCGTAGCAGGGCGGTTTTCCTGTTCGAGATGCGTCATCGGCATATCGACCTGACTGAAAAGCTCATAGCAGACCACCTGCACGGCTTGGGCTAGATTGAGTGAAAAATAATCGGGATTGCCGTTAATCGTCATCAACCGGTTGCACTGCTGCACTTCTTCGATACTCAAACCGAACGTTTCATTGCCAAACACCAACGCTACCTGCTGTCCCGAATGTGCCGCCTGCAACAACTCGGGTACCAATGCCCGCGGGGTTTGTAACGGCGAGGTCAATTCGCGCTTGCGGCTGGTAAGGGCGCAGCTCAAAGTAGTTTCTGCCAAGGCTTCACTCAAATCAGCTACTATCCTCGCCCTCTCTAATACGTCTGCCGCCCCCGAAGCCAACACAAAACTTTCTTCGGGCAAAACAAAGTTTTGCACATTGGCGGAATCAAACACAGGCGGCTCGGGCGTCATCGGCGTTGCAATCAATTGCGGCGCTACCAGTGTCAGTCGTCCCAAACCCATGGTTTTCATCGCGCGCGCTGCGGATCCTATATTGGCCGGATGGCTGGTACGCGCCAAAATAATATGGATATTGTCGAGATAATCGGGAACTGTCGGTTTATTCATCATGCTTTATTTTCAGAATGGGCGTATAATTGCAACACATTTTTCAGACGGCCTTTGATTGCCGTCTGAATGCTCTTTAACATCGGAAACTGCTTTTACCGCCCAATATATCTGCGGCGGCGGTTTCTATCGTTTTAACGTTTTGCCTGTTTGCCGATGCAAGCAGCCATTGTACCCGATTTAGAAAGACTGCCATGAATCCTATTTTAAATACAGCCTTCAAAGCCGCCCGAAAAGCCGGCGATATGATGATTCGCGCTTCATCCAACTTAGATGCCATCAAAATCGACAGCAAGGCGTTTAACGATTTCGTTTCCGATGTTGACCGTACTTCAGAAGCCCTGATTCTCGACACCCTGTTTTACAGCTATCCCGACCACCTCATCCGCAGCGAAGAAGGCGGTTACTTCCGTGCCAGCAAAACCAGAGAAGGTCTGCAAATCGAACAAATAGCCGCCGCAGACGTACCTGCCACTCCCGAATACGAATGGGTGATTGATCCACTGGACGGCACTACCAACTATCTGCACGGTCACCCTCAATATGCTGTTTCTATGGCACTGCTGCACAAAGGCAAATTACAAGAAGCTTTGGTATTCGCCCCAGAACGCAACGACTGCTACATGGCTTCCCGCGGCCAAGGTGCTCTTTTGAACGACCGCCGCATCCGTGTATCCAACCGCATCGAAATGAACCGCTGTCTGATAGGCACAGGCTTTCCGGTAGTCGATCAAAGCATGATGGATACCTATCTGTCCATCTTGAAAGACTTTCTCGCTAAAACCGCCGGCGCACGCCGCGAAGGTTCTGCCGCCTTAGATTTATGCGCCGTAGCCAGCGGCCGTTTGGACGGTTTCTTCGAATTTAACCTAAAACCTTGGGATATCGCAGCCGGCGCTCTGTTGGTACAGGAAGCGGGCGGTATCGTTACCGATATGCATGGTAACGAAGGCTGGCTGGAAAGCGGTGATATCGTTGCCGCCAATCCGAAAGTACTGGCGCAAATGCTGCAAACCATCGCACCACACCTGTAAAGCATCTATACGTTAAGAAAGCCGCAAAAGCAAATAGGCCTTTTGCGGCTTTCTTAACGTTTATAACTGCAGCATATTTTTAGAGCCTCTTAACTCTTCATAATTTGAGAAGTAGGCCGTCTGAAAACAATCAGCCGACATTTTCAAACGGCTGGTTTTGATTATCTCGTCTATTGCATTTCCAATCCTCTGTTTAGCAGTGCCAACAATCATACTCAGCACGATTCAAATCCTTTACAATAACATTTCTCCAACCGACCGAAAGTCTAGCTCATGATCGCCATCATCGGCGGCAGCGGACTCACCCGCCTGCCCGAAATGCACATTACCCACCGCGAAATTGTCCGCACACCTTACGGCCTGCCCAGCAGCCCGCTCATGCAAGGCACACTCGGCAGCCACCAAATCGTATTTCTCGCCCGCCACGGCCTCAACCATACTTTGGCGCCTCACGAAATAAACTACCGCGCCAACATTTGGGCATTACACTCTTTAGGTGTTCAAAGTATCGTTTCCGTAGGTTCGGTAACCAGCCTTAATTCCAACATCGAACCCGGCTCGCTGGTAGTACCTGACGATATTATCGACTATACCTCGGGCCGCGTATCTACCTTTTTCGAAGGTGCCGACCAAGAAGTCGTGCATACCGACTTTACTCACCCTTACGACCGAAAATTCCGTGTCGGCCTGATCAAACATGCGGAAACACATGGAACACCTGTTATCAGCAGTGCTGTATACGGCTGCATCGAAGGCCCTCGCCTGCCTACTCGTGCCGAAGCACGGCGCTTTAGAAACGACGGCGCAGACATTATCGGTATGACCGGCATGCCCGAAGCCGTGTTAGCGCGCGAACTCAACATAGCCTATGCCCACTTGTGCGGTGTAATCGGCATGACGGGCTTTAATGACGGCCATACGTCTTCACCCGATTTCCGTAGCCGCCAAACCCATCAGGCCATCGAAAAAATCCGCCTTCTGCTTACCGATTTGTAAAACAAGCCGCTTAAAAGGATCATCTATATGCAAACCGTTACCATCGGCCTGATTTCCACCAGTGACCGCGCCAGCAGTGGCGTTTACACCGATGAAGGCATCCCCGCACTGAAAAACTGGCTGGAACAGGCAGTTCGCAACCCTATCCGTTTTATTGAAGCCCTCATTCCCGACGATCAAGCCGAAATTGAAAACACCTTGTGCCGCATGGCTGATCACGACCAGTGCGACCTCATATTTACAACCGGCGGCACAGGCCCCGCCCCGCGTGATGTCACGCCTGAAGCTACCCTTGCCGTTATCGACAAAGAAATGCCCGGTTTCGGCGAACAAATGCGCCAAATCAGCCTATATTATGTGCCGACTGCTATCTTGTCCCGCCAAACAGCAGGCATTCGCGGCCGCAGCCTGATTGTCAACCTGCCTGGAAGACCGAAAGCAATTGCCGAAACCCTAGGCGGCGTGCGTAACCCGGCCGGAGATATCCAAGTGCACGGTCTATTCAGCGCCATTCCTTACTGCATTGATTTAATCGGCGGTGCATTTATAGAAACCTACCCGGATATCTGCCAAGCATTCCGCCCCAAACAAAAATAAAATTACGGCTGGCCGTCTGAAAACCAGCGTACATCTACCACCATAACAGTTACTACTTTTTTCAGACGGCCTTTCGTACCCTAACCCTAAAGCCAATACTCCCGCACTTTAATATTGTAAGATTGACATCATCGGCAAATTCCGCCAAAGGCATCTGATTATGACTACGCCTCACCCGCTTTCCAAATTTTTCCAACCGGAACATATTCTTCTTATCGGTGCCAGCGAACGCCAATACAGCTTGGGTGAACGCATTCTTTCCGCCCTCTTGCGCGGCGGCTTTTCAGGGCGCATCACCCCTATCAACCCGCGCCATAAACAAATCGGCGGCATTAAAGCTTTCCCGAATATCAACAGAGTACCCGAATATGCCGATACCGCATGGATCGTTACCATGCCCGATACCTACGATGCCATATTCAAGGCCTGCTATAAAAAGCAGATTCCCCATATAATCGTTATGCAAAATTGGGATAATTTTAACGATAGCGAATGGCAACTGGCACAAAATGCTATCTCCCGCGGCAAACAAGCGGGGTTGCATATCATAGCCCTCAATACTTCCGGACTAACCACCCCTGCGGCTAGATTGTACGGCAGCGTATATACCGTACCTTTTAGTAAAGGCGATATTGCTCTAGTCGGCTGCCATAGTGAATTTTCCGCCCTTATCAATCCTATTTTGCAGCAAGCCGGGATAGGCATCTCACACCATGTCGGTCTGCACCCAAAACTAACGCCCGAATGCAGTGCCGGAATTCTCGACTATCTCGCTGAAGACAAACAAACCAAACTGGTTATCATTGAATACCAACCTGCCCAAAACCTACGCGAACTCTTCAGCGCCTTACGCCACTGCGCCCGCAAAAAACCGCTGATACTGCACTGCAACCATTATGCAGACACTCGCGAACAAGCCATTTTGCATCACCTTGCAGGCCGCTGCGGCTTTCTACCCACTTTCACTCCCGAAGAACTCTTCACTGCCATTCACGCCCTCTCCTCCAACAAACTACCTGCCAGCCACCTGCATCTGATTGCCAACGAAGCCTGCGGTTGGCTGCAACGGAGAGCAGAAATCCTTGATATCGACTTACGCGTCAGCAACGATAACCGCCGCCCTGCCGCACGTCACAACGGTTACATTGGTAGCAACCCAAGCATTACACACTACCGAGGCTTGGCTCATGAACACCTCGAAAGCAAACATACCCACGCCCTGTTGGCCGTAATCGCCCCCACCCCCGACGGTGCCGAGTCCGGCATTACCACCGCATTGGCACAACTGCAGAACCAATCGCCCAAACCACTGATTATCAGCAGTCCCCATGCCCGTGGCCTGATGCAGTTTTCCACTTCCGAACAAGCCATGCAAGCTTTCCACCAGCACCAACGCTACCACCGCTTCAAACAGCAGCTTATCCAAACCGCCAAACCACTGCCCGCTTATGTCAAAACACCCGAAATACAGGCAGCATCTACCCAAACGGATATACCTGAAAAATGGCTGAAATCCTTATATCTACCCGAATACAATCCCGCAACGGCACCCCTTTCAGACGGCCTGAACCTAATCCTGGAGCGTAACCGCTACGGTTTCGTTCTATCTGCAGAAAAAAACCACGTCTCGCTAGCCTTTTTGCCACCCTTCAATACCATGCATGCCGACACCCTCATCCACACTTTCAACCTCAAACGCCAACAAAAAAACCTTTACCAATGGTTGCACAGCCTCAACGAAGCGACCGATAAACTTCACACACTGCAAACCCTACATATCAATATCGGGCAACAAAACACCGTTACCAAGCTTGACTTTTCCTCCACACTCGGTCGAGCCGACAACGTGCTAAGCCCTTACCCTGATCAAACCAGCCATATTTTCACACTTAAAAACGGCGGCAGCGTATTCATCCGCCCCATCCGCCCCGAAGATGCCGAGGCAGAGCAACAATATGTACGCAACCTTTCGGAAAAAAGCCGTCAAACCCGCTTTATGGCACATATTAAAGAGCTCAATCCAACGATGCTGGCTAACTTCTGTAATCTCGATTACCACCGTGAAGCAGCGTTTGCAGCCGAAGATGAAAACGGTATTTTGCTGGGCATCAGCCGATATAGCTGCAATCGGTTTCCCGAAAGCTGCGAATTCGGTATCAGTGTCGCCGAAAACATGCACGGACAAGGACTAGCCTACCATCTGATGCAGCAAATCCTCAGCCATGCCGCCACACAGGGTTATCGCAGCATGACTGCGGAAATCCTCAAAAGCAACGTACCCATGCTCAAGCTGGCCGAAAAACTAGGCTTTCATATACGCCCCTCTCCCCACGAGGGCGAAATCTGCGAAGCCGAACGTCCACTTTTGCCGCCTGAACACAACACCCGGCGCAAGCACAAACAATAAATGCTTGCACAAAAACCGCAAAATACCCTAAAATTAGCGGTTTTCTATATATCCGATTTTCACAGAAGGAATCAACATGGTAGTTATCCGCTTAGCCCGTGGTGGCTCAAAACACCGTCCGTTTTACAACGTAGTAGTTGCAGATTCACGCAACCGCCGCGACGGCCGTTTCATTGAGCGCGTAGGCTTCTACAACCCCGTAGCCAATGAAAAACAAGAACGCGTACGTTTGAACGCAGAACGCTTAAACCACTGGTTGGGCCAAGGCGCACAAATGAGCGACGCCGTAGCCAAATTAGTCAAAGAACAAAAAGCTGCCGCCTAATCCTCGGATTTAGACTGCCATGACCGACACTCAACAATGGGTAGCCATGGGCTACATCAAAGGCGTATTCGGCATAAAAGGCTGGGTAAAAATAGCAGCCGGCACGGAATATACCGACAGCCTGCTGGACTACCCCGAGTGGCGGCTAAACAAAGACGGACGTCTTTTAAAAGTCAAAGTCGAATCAGGCAAAGCAGTTAACGGCGAGCTTCAAGTAAAGCTTGAAGGCATAGATGATAGAGATGCGGCTTTCGCACTCAGAGGCTACACCATCGAAGTATGCCGCAGTGAGTTTGCCCCCGCCGAAGAAGACGAATATTATTGGGCCGATTTAGTCGGCATGACGGTAAATAACCGAGAAGGCCAAACCCTCGGCAAAGTAAAAAACCTAATGGAAACCGGCGCTCATGACGTATTGGTGCTTGAAGGTGAACATGGGCAAAAACTGATTCCGTTCGTTTCCCACTATATCGACCAAGTCGACAGTGCCAACGGCATTATTATTGCTGACTGGGGCTTGGATTATTAATGCTCATTCAAGCAATTACCCTCTTTCCGGAAATGTTCGACAGCATCACATGCCATGGCGTAACCGGAAGAGCACTAAAGCAAAATTTATGGCAATTCAATGTCATAAACCCGCGCAGTTTTGCCGATAACAAACTTGGCTATATTGACGACAGGCCTTTCGGCGGCGGACCCGGCATGATTATGATGGCCCCCCCCCTAGCCGCAGCCCTCAACGCAGCGAAAGCACAAAATAGCCAAGGCAAAGTAATTTACCTCAGCCCGCAAGGAACACCGCTTACCCACGCCAAAGCGTGTGAACTGGCTACTGAAAAACATCTTATCTTGCTATGCGGCCGCTACGAAGGCATAGATGATAGGCTGTTGCAACAAGAAGTAGATGAAGAAATCTGCATCGGCGATTTTGTCGTCTCAGGCGGAGAGCTTCCCGCCATGATGTTGATGGATGCAGTATTACGGCTCTTACCCGGCGTGTTGGGTGACAGCAGATCCGCCGAACAAGACTCTTTTGCCGACGGCCTGCTTGATTGCCCACACTATACCCGCCCTATTGAATTTCAGGGTATGGCAGTACCGGAAGTTTTACGCTCTGGTAACCATGCACTGATAGCCGAGTGGCGCCTCAAGCAGGCGTTACAACGCACCTTAGCGCGCCGCCCTGATTTACTGGAAAAGCGCGAATTAACCCCACAGGAATCTAGGCTCTTGCAGGAAATTAAGCAAGAGGAACGAGAATCCCATTATAATTTAGGAAATTAAAATGAACTTGATCCAACAATTAGAGCAGGAAGAAATCGCTCGTTTGAACAAAGATATCCCCGAATTTGCTCCGGGTGACACCGTTGTGGTATCTGTACGCGTAGTAGAGGGTTCACGCAGCCGTCTGCAAGCCTACGAAGGTGTTGTTATCGCCCGCCGCAATCGTGGTCTGAACAGCAACTTCATCGTTCGCAAAATCTCTAGCGGCGAAGGCGTTGAGCGTACTTTCCAACTGTACTCTCCGAACGTAGAAAAAATCGAAGTTAAACGCCGTGGTGACGTACGTCGTGCCAAGTTGTACTACTTGCGTGGCCTGACCGGTAAAGCAGCCCGTATTAAAGAAAAACTGCCGGCTCGCAAAGGTTAATTTCTGCCCTATTCCGATACCCGCCTCATGGCGGGTATTTTTATTCCTCAAATAAAGCAGGTATCAACCTTTAATCTTTATGAACCCCCTGAATACCTAGTATGCAAAGCTTTTTTACTCTCTGATAAATTTAAACGCCCCGCCTTTCAAATGACTTTTCCGCTAATCCGTATAAAACCCAATAATATAGCTGCTTATCCTCAAGCTTCTAAAACAATTCATTTGTAGTTTGCAATCCACTTAACCGAATCTTCAATAACTACGTATTTTACGGCTTCATTTCCCTGCCAAAAGATTTCCCTCTAAACATTTTGCACTCCATACCATTCTGAAATCATACGATTTGTAAACACTTACATTTGATTTTTGATAGTGGCATTTACATAAATATATGGCTATTCCATAAGAACTGTACCTGCTGAAAAGAAAAAGGAAGCGGCTCTATACAAAATGCATAATAAGCATTCTGCGGGCTAGCTTAGCAAAGAAATAAGCTCTGCTTCTTATAGAAAATATACCTCTAAATTCTTTTAAAAGAATTTAGAGGTATCACAAAGGGCTTTAGCCATCTGAAAATATATCTAGGGGCTGTATTAGATTGGCAGTTATGTTACCCTTTAAAAATGAAGATAACACACTGTAAACTATCTAAAAAAGTACAAAAAAAGTTGCTTGAATTTTTTGTACTTGAGGTAACCGCCCGTTCTGCTGCCA
>NZ_JBLUPI010000017.1:0-28458 GCF_048060015.1 Neisseria sp. S1 | reverse complement strand
TTGACCGAAAATCTTTCCCTTTATTCTTGAAAGAATGCGAATTTCGTTTTAACTTTGGTACACCAAAAGAGCAACTTAAAATCTTGCGAATTTGGTGTGATATTTAAGGCTAATCTAATACAGCCCCAAAAATTTTATGGGGTGAAAATATATTCAAGCCAAAAAATTTCTAAGATAGAAGGGGGCTAATAATTTTTCTAAATAGGTTTACTTTCTAACTTTACCTTTACAATACAGTCGGATTAAGATGCCGTCTGAAAAGATTAGAGAAACAAATAATATGCCTAAAATTACTTTGATTGCCGCTTATGCGGCGCACCGCTGTATCGGTATTAATAACAGTATGCCGTGGCATTTGCCCGAAGACTTTGCTTTTTTCAAACAATATACTCTCGGCAAACCGGTTGTTATGGGTAGGAAAACATGGGAATCACTGCCTAAAAAGCCATTGCCGGGTAGGCGTAATATTGTTATCAGCAGGCAGGTAGGTTATATTGCTGAAGGGGCAGAAATTGCAGCTAGCCTTCGGGAGGCTTTTGAAAAATGTTTGCATGCTGAAGAAATCATTGTGATGGGGGGGGAGCAGATTTATCGCCAGAGCCTGCCGTTTGCAACCGATTTAAGAATTACCGAAGTGGATTTGGATGTGCAGGGCGATGCGTTTTTTCCGGAAATTTCCCGTAAAGAATGGGAAGAAGTTTCCCGAGAGGTATATCAAAGCAGTAAAAACATCCGTTATGCTTTCGTTCACTACAAAAGAAAAGATACTGCTAAGCTTGATGTGGCTTGCGGATAAAAAGTAGAGCTTAAAAACCGTTTATTGACCATGCCGCTATCTTGCTATATTTTTCAGACGGCTTTACTTTATTCATGATCGCGTAAAATATATTATCTGATATTAAACTTATTGCCAGAGATTCACAAATAGGCAGCGGCAAAACAAATATTAAAATTCAGGAATCTAACCAATGACCGAAACAATCCAACGTGACAGCATGCAATATGATGTTGTAATTGTCGGAGCAGGGCCTTCAGGCTTAAGTGCAGCCATCAAGCTCAAACAGTTGGCCGAAAAAGCGGGCCGTGAGATCAGTGTTTGCGTTGTAGAAAAAGGCTCCGAAGTTGGTGCGCATATTTTATCCGGTGCCGTAATTGATCCGAAAAGCCTTACCGAGCTACTGCCGGATTGGAAAGAGCAGGGCGCACCGCTCACCCGTAGCGTTACCGAAGACAAGGTATTATTTCTCACAGCCCAAAAAGCACATAAATTAATTACCCCGCCCAGTTTGCAAAACCATGGCAACTACATCATCAGCTTAGGGCAGTTAACGCGCTGGCTGGCCGAACAAGCCGAGAGTTTGGGCGTGGAAATTTATCCCGGGTTTGCCGCTTCGGAAATACTTTATCACGAAGACGGTTCTGTAAAAGGTATTGCGACCGGTGATATGGGTATCGGTAAAGACGGTCAACCCACGGCAAATTACCAGCCCGGTATGGAATTATGGGCGCAGCAAACTATTTTCAGCGAAGGTTGCCGTGGTTCGTTAACCAAGCAGGTGATTAAGCGTTTTGCCTTGGATCGAGACAGCCAGCCGCAAACTTACGGTATCGGTATTAAAGAAATCTGGGAAGTTCCCGAAGCACAATGCAAGCCGGGTTTGGTTATCCATACGACAGGATGGCCTTTGGACAACCAAACCTATGGCGGCTCGTTTATTTATCATTTGGATAATAACCAGGTAGCCGTAGGATTTGTAGTTGGCTTGGATTATCAAAATCCCTATTTATCGCCGTTTGAAGAATTACAACGTTTTAAAACCCACCCTGAAATACGCAAAACCTTCGAAGGCGGGCGCCGCATTGCTTACGGAGCTCGAGCCTTAAGCGAAGGAGGCTTGCAGAGTTTGCCCAAACTCAGTTTTAAAGGTGGCGTATTGGCGGGCGATTGTGCAGGCTTTGTGAATGTACCGAGGTATAAAGGCATTCATACCGCCATGAAATCCGGAATGCTGGCGGCAGAGGCCGTATTCGGCGTATTAGATGAGAGCGTTGAAATAGAAAGCGGTAAGGAGGCTTCGGGCTTGAACGAATTGTTTAAACAAAGCTGGCTTTACCGTGAGCTTTACGAGGTACGCAATATCCGCCCCTCATTCAGATACGGACTTTGGCCCGCCATGATTTACACGGCTCTCGAGCAATACGTTTTGAAAGGCAAGGCACCGTGGACACTGCCTCACCATGGTAGCGATCACAGCAGCTTACGTAAAGCCGCTGCCTGCCATCCGATTGATTATCCGAAGCCGGATAACGTGCTGACTTTCGACCGTCTCAGCAGCGTATTTTTGGCAAACCTCAGTCATGAAGAAAACCAGCCGGTACATTTGAAATTGGCCAATTTCCAATTAGCGTTGGATGTGAACAAAGCCGATTATGCTTCTCCGGAAACAAGATATTGCCCGGCTGCGGTATATGAAATCGTAGAGGCAGAAGGTAAACCGGCTTTGCAGATTAACGCGCAAAACTGCGTACATTGTAAAACCTGTGATATTAAAGACCCGACCCAAAACATCACTTGGGTTTGTCCTGAAGGTGGAAGCGGCCCGAATTACGGCGCTATGTAATAAAAAACCTTCCGTGGTTGTCAGGGCAGGTAGTGAAATAGTCTTTGGCAGATAAGTCGGGTGTTATCTTGTCTCGTTCCAAAGGCCGGCAGTATGATAGTGATGCCGAATCAAAGAAGGCTTGCGTACCGTTATCGCTAGAAGCTGACCAATATTTCATATCTGCTCTTAAGATGAAGAGTACCTGATTACAGGTACTCTTTATTTTTTGTGCGATGATAAGCGGAGATAGAAGGAAAGAATTTAAACATTTACTTGATGTTCAAACCAATTAAAGCACAATCACCATATTATACTGATAATAAGCCGCTATTTTTTGATTTTTTTCACTGTAATTATGCCACTGTTCCCTTTGTGTTTGATCTCTTCAAGCACAATAAAACTGTGCGCCATATCCAGCAGCGTTACCCAACTGAGCAGCTTTTGCATCAATACCTCCAATTCGGACTCGTTGTAGTGTGCCTCACTTTTGCCCGAGTGTATTTTCCATGCCACATAGCGACTGAGATCCGCTGGAGTCTTACCTGCTCTTGCTTCTAGGTCGTCTGAAACAACATTTAACGTATTGCAAACAAACAGTTCGGGCAGCTTGCCTGATAAGTTTGAATCTGATTAAACGCCCCTCTTACGGCCGCTTGGGCATCCGCCGCATTTTTCAGCATCCAGCACCACCAGCGGCAAACCGTTTACAAATAAAACCACATCAGGCCTGCGCTCTGCGCGTTGATTTTTGATGGTGATTTTGATGGTGAGTTGATTTATCACCCGCAAACAGGTTGTCTAGCGGATAATCCCAATAGACCAGCCAAGCCAGCTTGCCTTGCGTATGGCCGTTTTCGTAGCTCTCCAGCTTCACGCTCTCGGTTAGTATCCTGTGGAAAGCCTGATTACTCGCCGTTAAATCCTGAGCGTAAACGCTTTCCGCCTCGCGTATTACCTGCGCAACCTGTTTATCGGTTAAATCTGAATTAATCGCCGCTACAGCCTATTACAACACCGGTTTGAGCAAAGCCTGCGAATACGCGCATTGAAAGGCTGCTGCTTGGTTCGAGCGGCTGAGACATGATGATATTCATCGCCTAGGGACTGCAACATCTCAACAGCTATTTGTTCGATATCTGATTCGTAGGTTCTGCTCATATTCCGTTTTCCTTTTCAGACGGCATGCTGAAAGATATGTTTTTATTTTTAATGCATAAATGTGTTTTCAGACAGGCTTTGGCGATATTCAGGCCGTCTGAAAAATTAGGGAAGCTGTGCGTTGGTTTCGGTGTAACTGCTGATGGCGTAGACTTTATCGGATTTGCAAATTTTTAAACAGGCGGCGACCTTGATGTTTATATGAAAAAGAAGAAGACAATAAAAAAGACCTTGAATAAATCAAGGTCTTTTCTTTGTAACTGGTGGAGGCGGGGGGAATTGAACCCCCGTCCGAAAGCCCTCTACAAAGCGTTCTACATACTTAGTCGAATCTATTTGAATCTTGTTTCCATTCCGCCGACCGACAGGCTGTTTGGAAACCAGTTACCTTAAATCTTATTTCCTGCCAAGTAACCCGACAGAAAACCAGCCAATGTAAATGACGTTGCCGTAGGTTTTACCCTACACAGCCCATCGGCCAACTGTTGCAACGGCAGGCCTTAAGCGGCCAGTGCGTAAGTTTCGTCGTTTGCGACTATTTAATTTCAGTGTTTTACGGGAATCTGAGACCCCGGTATGCCCGCATCTGCTTCGCAACCCCCGTCGAAACCAAGATCGCCCCCAGATAGGAATCGCCGATTATACGCGCTTTGCGGCAAAAACGCTACCGGAGGGCGTACGGCGGGGGTAAGAAGGCACAGTATTTCGGTTATAATGTCAAAATATTTGTAAGGATTGATGATTATGTATGACGTAAACACGCAAGACGTGCGCCGCTTTTTTGCGGATGTGTGGCAGAAGCGTTTTTTGCCTTTGGAATTGGACGCCTTGCAGCAGAAGGCTTTGCGTATTATCGAAGCGCATCCCGAATATCATCATTTTTTAGAGAATATCGAGGATTATCTGGAAACGGTGTGGACACCCGAAAAAGGTGAAACCAATCCCTTTTTACATATGTCGCTGCATTTATCCGTGCAGGAGCAGGCGGGAATCGACCAGCCGCCGGGCATCCGCGAAATCCACCGTCGCTTGTGTGCGAAATTCAATGATGATTGGGTGGCGGCTGAGCACGGCATGATGGAGGCTTTGGCCGAAACGGTATGGGAAGCCCAGCGTTTCGGGCGGGGCTTGGACGTGAATGCTTATATGACCCGCCTTCGCAAACTGTTGGGTTTAGGGCAGGAGGATAACGCCCGTATCAATCCGCATGAAGTTGCCGTTTCCGATAAAATTAGCAGCCGTGATTAGATGATTGGTAAAGGTTGTATGGTTTTCAGACGGCCTTTCAAAAGCGAAAATAAAAAGGGGGGAGCTGACAATGGGTATCGTCTTAACACTATTTCTGGCTGCAGTTTTTATCGTGCTGCCGGTAATGATTTACAACCGCTTGGTGCGCGCGCGTAATGAATACCGCAATGCGTTGGCACAAATTCAGGTTCAGCTGAAGCGGCGTCATGATTTGGTGCCTAATCTGGTAGAGGCAGCCGCAGCGGCGTTAAAACACGAGCGGCAAACGCTTGAAGCGGTGATGACTGCGCGCAATCAGGCGGCTGCCGTATTGCAGTCTTCTATGGGTAGCGGTGAAACAGCGGCATTGGCACAAAGTGAAAATGTGCTGACCTCGGCTTTGCGCGGATTAAATGCAGTATTTGAGGCTTACCCAGAATTAAAAGGCAATGAAACGATACAGGCTCTAACCGAAGAATTATCGAGCACGGAAAACCGTGTGGCGTTCGCGCGGCAGGCCTACAATGATTCGGTGATGTCGTACAACAATACCCGCGAAACGTTTCCGGCTTCTTTGCTGGCTGATTTCTTCGGCCACAAGAAAAACGCTCCCTTGCTGCATTTTGATGATTATGCGGCTATTCGGCATGCGCCTAAAGTACGTTTGGATTTAAACGGGTAAAGTATGCGCTTTCTCGAACATCAGAAAAAAGCACGCCGCTTAAGTGGTGTGCTTTTGCTGTTTTATATGTTGTCGGTGGTTGCCGTATCGGTGTTGGCGGCGGTATTGACGGCTTGGGTCAGCTCTATAGGTATCAGTATTTCTGCCGATAATAGCCGAAGCCGTTATGAAACCGTTTTTATTTTGTCTTTTCTACTCACCGGAGTAGTAGTGGCCGGTTGCAGTTGGTTCCGGATGCGCCGTCTTGCCAAAGGCGGCAAGGTGGTGGCCGAAGCTTTGGGCGGACAGAGATTACGCAGGCACGAAGCGGATTTGGGTGGGCAGCGTTTGTTGAATGTGGTGGAGGAAATGGCGGTAGCCTCGGCAATGCCCGTTCCCGCGGTGTATATTCTGCCGGAGAAAAGCATTAATGCCTTTGCCGCCGGTATGACGCCTGCCGATGCGGTAATCGGTATTACTTACGGTGCAGTGCGCATGCTGAACCGTAATGAATTGCAGGCCTTAATAGCGCATGAATTCAGCCATATTGTAAACGGCGATATGCGTAGCAATATGCAGCTTTCGGGTTGGTTGTTCGGTTTGCAGGCGATCAGTGTGGCGGGGCGGCTGCTGACTTTCGGCGATACGCAGGAAAGTTTTTGGGGGTCGGCCAATTTGGTTTTGAATAACAAGCAGGATGATATCCGACTGCTGCCGACAGCAGTTTTGGGTATTCCTTTGCAGATTTTAGGTTGGTTCGGCTCATGGCTGGCGGGCTTGATTCAGGCGGCTATCAGCAGACAGCGCGAGTTTTTGGCCGATGCGTCGGCAGTGCAGTTTACGCGGCAAACAGAAGGCTTGGCTTCGGCTCTGTATAAAGCGGCAACGGCGGAAGATACTCGTTTCCATGCTGTTCATGCAGCGGAATATGCTCATTTTATGTTTTGCAGCATTGACGGCAGGCGCAGATTTTGGGCGGATTGGTTGGCGACGCATCCCGACGTGGTCGAACGCATCCGCCGCATCAGCGAATACCGTGCGCGTCGTTGGGAAAACGCTATCAGAAGGGCGGAGGAAAATGCGGCGGTGGTTGTGTTTGATGTGGAAAGCGGTATTTCCGGCTTTGCACCTGTCGCTTATTCTGAGCAGGCTGGTTCTCGTGAAAGGCACTATCTTTTGCAGGCAGTGCGTGCGGCTGATGCGGATTATGATGTGCGGCAGCAGCGCTGGGCGGATTTCCCGGGAGCGGAGCGTTGGCAAAGCGCGGCAGGTGATGCCGAGCGATTGTTGGTGGCATTTGCCGTTTTATGGCTGCCTGACGGCATAGCCGATGAAACATTATCTCTTTGGGAGCGGCATTATCCGGTACGTGCCGCGTGGTATCGGCGTTTGCGGCAAAACCAACTGCACGGCCAGGTACGCTTGGCGATATTTGAACAACTACTTCCTTCTTTGGCATGGTTATCTGTGCAAGAAAAGCAGGTGCTGCAACAGGAGTTGATGCGTGTGTTGCAAGGCCGGGTTTTATCGCCGTCTGAATCTTGGCAGTGGTTGATGGTATGCGCTTATACCGCTAATAGCGAATCATTGTTGTCGATTGAAACGGCAGGCATAAGGGCGGAAAACATATTAGAAAAAGTCGAGGCATGGGCAGCGGGAGGCGGTAGTTTGGCTGCTCCCTTGTTAGACAAATTGCCTGACGTTTTACAAACTGCCGCCGCATGGCAGCCTGGGCAGAGGCATAAACTTTACGAGGCATGCCGTTATGCCCTTGCGGGGCAGTCGGATGAAGAATGGCGGCGCGGTGCCGAGGCGGCGTTGGGTTTGTACCTTTTGGATAAGGGGGCTTAGGTGTAAACGATAAAGGGCAGATTAGAGATATTTAAGGGCCGTCTGAAAATTTCAGACGGCCTTTTCACAAAAGTATTGTGTGTCACAAAGGCGCAAGGTCATTCTTATGAACAATAGCTGTATATAAAGCGGTACCCGCAAAGATTTTTAGGATACCGCTGCTGATTTTAGGTGGTTAGAAATAACCGGCTTTCTTGCGTTCTTCCATCGCAGCTTCTGATGTGCGGTCGTCCATACGGGTGGCGCTGCGTTCGGAAATAGTGGCGGCGGCGGTTTCGGCAATAATTTCAGACGGTGTGGCGGCAGTACTGGCAACGGGACAGGTACATGAAATATCACCGACGGTTCGGAAGCGTACGCTTCGCACCGAAGCGGTTTCGCTATCACGTTTTGGGGTAAGCCGGGTAACGGGAACCAGTAGGCCGTTGCGTTCGACTACTTCGCGCTGGTGGGCGTAATAAATTGGTGGTAGAGCAAGGTTTTCACGTTCGATATATTGCCAGACATCCAGTTCGGTCCAGTTGGATATCGGGAAAACGCGCATATTTTCACCGGCAAACAAACGGGTGTTATACAAGCTCCACAGCTCGGGACGTTGGTTTTTCGGATCCCACAGGCCGAACTCGTCGCGGAAAGAGAAAATACGTTCTTTGGCACGGGCTTTTTCCTCATCTCGGCGTGCCCCGCCCATTAGTGCGTCGAAGCCGTGTTCTTCGATTGTTTCCAATAGCGTAACGGCTTGCGCGGCATTACGAGAATCGGTTTCCCGGCGCAAAACCACTGTTCCTTTTTTGATAGAGTCTTCTACATGGCCGACAACAAGTTTTACGCCGGTGCGGGCGACGGTTTCATCCCGAAAGCGGATAACTTCGGGGTAGTTGTGTCCGGTATCGACGTGCAGTAGTTTGAAAGGCAAATTGAGTGGGCGGCCGGGAATGCGGAAGGCTTTGACTGCCAGCGAAAGCAAAACAACCGAATCTTTACCGCCTGAAAACAGTAGGGCGGGATTTTTCGATTCGGCAATCACTTCGCGGATAATATAAATAGATTCTGCTTCAAGCCAATCGAGGTGTCGATTTTGAATGGGCATAATGATTCCTTTTTGGGCAGTGTCTTGAATAAGTTAGGCTCTACTTTAAACAGGCCGTTTAAAAAAGGGAAAGAATGCTTGGTTGTAATAAAATGCGCTTTAGTTATATGAAGAGGTGGATTGGATTTGCTTGGCTTTATTTCTTTAAATGGTTTTGCCATTGAAAAAGGCCGTCTGAAAATTTCAGACGGCCTTTTTTGTATGCAGCGGATATTAATTGCTCAATACGTCTACACCTTTGGGCGGTGTGAATTTGAAAGTATTGCGTGAAAGGTTCGGCTTGGTATTGAGGTTGCTGAAGCTAATGCTGGTTTCGTTGCCGAAGCTGTCTTTCAACTGCATGGCGGCCAGATTGTCTCCCTTGAAGCCGATTCGGATATATTGGTAGCCGGCGTTGTTGCGTTTAGGCTGTGCCAATACATAATCGATACCGTTGCTGCTGCCGTCTTCTTTCAGGTTGTAGCTGCTTTCAAGCGCGGTTTTATTTGAAAGGATGGCGGCGGGACTGTCGCCGATGGTTTGGTTTTGCGATGATTTGGTTACTTGTGCCAAGTCAACATCGTAAAGCCAAATGGTTTTGCCGTCGCCAACGATGGTTTGTTTGTAGGGGCGTGTGTATTCCCATTTGAACAGGCCGGGGCGGAGGATTTGAAAGGAGCCTTGCGTGGTTTGGGTGCGCTTTTTGCTTTTCACGGTTTGGCTGAAGTTTCCGCTGATGCCGTCCGTATCGGCATTAAATTTTTTCAGCGCATCAATAGCGCCTGCTTGTGCAAAGCCGATGACACCGGTAAGCGCCAATGCGGTAAAGGTTCGGATGATGCGTTGTTGTTTCATAATGCTCCTTTTTGGATGGGACAACATGTGTGTTGCCATTATGGCGTGTTGTTGGAAAATTTCCAGTAGCCGGATACGGGCGGCAGTTGTTTCAGATAGTGGTTATGCGGCAGGATAAATTGTGTAAACGGCTAAACCTTAACACAATCGGTTGAGTTCAAGAGGATTTTATTTTTGCCTGAAAGCGGCTGTTTACGTTTATTTAAATGCCGTTGGTATGGTAAAGCAGCGGGCAAAAAAATGTAAATTCAAAATTCATTGTGATTTTTAAATGATTTTCGGGCTTGCGCTATAATGGTAGATTATTTGTAAGAAGAGTATTTTGTACGAAACATGGATTCTATTTATCCGTTTTTGGAAGCGGTGCTTTTAGCAGAAGACGCTGTTGAAAAATGTCGTTTGACAAATGAGATTTACCAAGCCCGGCAAGCTGGGCGGTTGGGGTGTTTGGCTGCCGGGGCAGTGGCTGATTTCCGTTTTGCCGGTCGGCCGCGGCGCCCTTTATTGGTGCCTCCGGCACAAGTTCGGCAGCGTAAAATGAGTACGAAAGAGGGATATGCGGCCATGCTGCATGCCATCTGCCATATAGAGTTCAACGCCATTAACTTGGCTTTGGATGCGGCTTATCGTTTCCGCCTGTTGCCGGAAGCTTTTACCGACGACTGGCTGCGGGTAGCCAAAGAGGAAGCTTACCATTTCAGCCTGATGCGCGGGCGCTTGAATGATCTGGGTTATGACTACGGTGATTTCGAAGCGCATAACCATTTATGGGATATGGCTTATAAAACTGCTTTCGATCCTTTGTTGCGCATGGCGTTGGTGCCGCGTGTGTTGGAGGCGCGCGGATTGGATGTAACGCCCGGGATACGGGCCAAAGTGGCCCAGCGCGGTGATGATGAAACGTGTGCGGTTTTGGATATTATTTATCGTGATGAAGTCGGCCATGTACAGATCGGCAATTATTGGTATCAGTACCTTTGCCGGAAGCGGGGCTTGGAACCGGTGGCTTTGTTCAGGCGTTTGTTGAGTAGGTATGATTTGTTTGTTTTCCGCGGTTATGTGAATTTGGAAGCAAGAGAGCGTGCAGGTTTTAGCCGTTTTGAGCTGGCAATGTTAGAAGATTTTGAAGCATCTTTAAAAGTCCGGCCGATGCAGGGGAGTTGGCAGCAGGCATTAAGCCGTTAACATTCAATGGGTAATATTTTGTGCTGTTTGCATTATCACTATAAATCCTCTTAAAAAATGCCGTCTGGAATTTCAGACGGCATTAGTATTAGGCAAGACCGGTTTAACTGTCTATCAAAACAGTGCAGGCCGAGATGCCCGCAATTTTTTATCAGTTATGGGTTTACACCGTTTCGGGTAATTCCATATTCAAAACGGCTTGTTCTTGAGCGGTGCGGAATTTTGCCAGTTTTTCTGCCAGTTCGGCATCTTCGTTAGCCAAAAGGGAAACGGCGAATAAAGCCGCGTTGGCCGCGCCTGCTTCGCCAATGGCAAAGGTGGCAACCGGTACGCCCTTTGGCATTTGTACGATGGATAGCAGGGAGTCTTCGCCGCGCAGATATTTGCTCGGTACGGGTACGCCCAAAACGGGTACGGTGGTTTTGGCAGCGACCATGCCGGGCAGGTGGGCTGCGCCGCCTGCCCCTGCGATGATGGCTTTTATGCCGCGTTCGCGGGCGGTTTCAGCATATTCGAACATTAAATCAGGTGTGCGGTGTGCTGAAACCACCCTAGCTTCAAAGGATACGCCGAATTGCTGTAAAAACTGGGCGGCGTGTTGCATTACCGGCCAATCGCTGTTGCTGCCCATAATAATACCGACTTGAACCATGGTGTGTTCCTTTAAGTATAAATATTAAAAGCGCCTCACGGGCGGCGGTGTTCTCAACGTTGTTTGAGCTGGACTGCCGCACGCTTGGCGGCGGCACTGTCCGGGTAGGTTTGGATAAGTTTGCGTAAGGTGTCGCGGGCAATATCGCGCTGCTGCATCCTCTGTTGGCACAAGCCTACGTTATAGAGCGCATCGGGAGCATCCGGGCTGCTGCGGAAACGGTTGGCGTAGCGGTTGCCGATATTGATCACGGATTCGCAGTTTGATAAGCGGTAATGGCTCTGCATCAGAAGAAACATACTGAGACGGTCTGTTTCGCTGCCGTTGCCCCCGCCTTCCGCATCATTGAGCAGGTTTACGGCGGCAGTGTAGCGCCCCTGGTTGTATTGTTGGCGGGCTTGCAGATAGCGGTCTTGGTCACGGGTATTGTTTGTTCGGGCGGGTACGGAGCTGGTATTGCTCCGGTTATCTTTTCGCGCTGCGGGGCGAGCGGTATGGGCGGGTACTGATGAAGCGCGTTCGAGTTGTTGAATGCGCTGCTGCAAGCTTTTGATTTGTTGTTGCATGCGTGCGACGTGTATGCCCAAGCGTTCGATTTCGGATTGCGTATCAACGGTGGGATAGGGTACCGGTTTGGTTTCGCGTATGTAAGGCGGCGGATTGCCGGTATCCGGAGCGGCTGCCGAAGGTTGTGCCGTAACGGCGCATGCACTCAGAAAAATACTGGAAAGACTGAAAAGACAGGTTTTTTTCATAATGTTTTCCTGCGGGTTTATTTTTTGAGCAACAGGGTTAGACCATCGCCCACGGGCAGGGTGATCGGAATGATACGGGTATCGTGCGGTAAGGATTCGTTGAAATCTTGCAGAATTTTCAGACTGGGCGGGTTGTCTGCCGCCGGCGGATTGATAACCCGACCGTTTAGCAATACATTGTCAATAGCTATCAGGCCGCCTTTGCGTACCAATCGCAGGCAATATTCGTAATATTGCGGGGTGGGCGGTTTGTCCGCATCAATAAAGGCGATGTCATAGCTTTCTGCTTCGCCATCGTCCAGCAGCTCTTCTAAAGTGAGTAAGGCCGGTTGGATATGGAGTGTGATTTTATCAGCCACGCCGGCACGTTCCCAACTTTGGCGGGCGATGTCGGTGAAGCTGACGTTGATATCGCATGCGGTAATTTTACCGTGGGGCGGCAGGGCTAAGGCCATGGTGGTACTGCTGTATCCGGTGAATACGCCGATTTCGAGATATCGTTCGGCGCACATCAAGCGTGCAAGCCATGCGAGCAGAGAGGCCTGTTCGGGAGCAATCGCCATATTGCCCAAGCGGTGCTGTGCGGTTTGGCTACGCAACTCGGTAAGGGCGGGATGCTCGGGTTCGCTGATGCGGCGAAGATAATCAATAAGGCCGGGGTGGATATTGCCGGTGTTTATGGTCATGACTGAGGCCGTCTGAAATAATCAGTCGGGTTGGTAGGCATAAGGTTTTTTCGGCAGTGCGGCTGCTGCAAAGTCGGCCTGTTCTTCGGGGTTGAGTTCGACATCCCACAATAAGGCGCGGTTTTTCAGGCGTTGTTCGGCTTCTTGCGGGTTTTTATCCAGGTATTCTTCGATAAATTGGGTAGCTTCGGATTTGTAGTTGTACATGCTGTGTGCTCCTGATAAAAATCGGCTGTCCCTAACCGTATGCTTCAGTATTCGGGGCTTGGCTCGGGTGGCGCTTATTATAGCCGATAAATTTTTTTCGAGGCAGTCTTTAAGGTATAATTATCGTTTTGAAATTTAAGGCCGTCTGAAACCTTTGCAGGAATATTTTAAATAAAGATATCCCTGCAAAGGTTTCGTTTGGCAACCCGCTGCGTTTCAGACGGCCTTTTTTCCCGTATGGTGGACAAGTTTATGTTGAAAAAATGGCTGCACAAAGTACTGCCCGGCGGGCGCGGGCGTGTGCAAAAGCAGGTGTTGGAATTTGCGGAGCACGGCATTCGTGCCGATATGATTAGCTTTGCCGCTGAAAAGGTGGTGAAAAGACTGCATCAGGAAGGATTCCAGGCTTATGTGGTGGGCGGAGCAGTGCGCGACCTGCTGCTGGGGATCGAGCCGAAAGATTTTGATGTGGCTACCGATGCGACTCCTGAGCAGGTACGCAAGGTGTTTCGCCGCAGCCGCATTATCGGACGCCGTTTTCAAATCGTGCATGTGATGGTGGGGCCGGAAACGATTGAAGTAACGACTTTCCGCGGTGGTGGTAAGGTCCAGCAAAACGAGCACGGCCGCATCATGAAAGACAATACTTACGGCAGTATTGAAGAGGATGCCATGCGTCGGGATTTTACTTGCAATGCCTTGTATTACGATCCTATTCGCCAGCAGTTATTAGATTTCCACTGTGGGGTGGAGGCGGTGCGTGCGCGTAAATTGGTGATGATAGGAAATCCGGCGGCGCGCTATCAGGAAGATCCGGTTCGGGTTTTGCGCGCAGTACGCCTTTCGGGCAAATTGGGATTTGAGGTCGATGTACCTACGGCCGAGCCTATCCCGCAAGCCGCAAGCCGCCTGAAGCAAGAACCGGTGGCCCGGTTGTTTGACGAAATTATGAAACTGCTGTTTTCGGGCCATGCTCTCCAATGCTTGCAACAGCTGAAAGTATTGGGGGTGGATGCGAATATTCACCCGTTGCTGAATGCCTTGTGTCAAAGTGCGCAGGGGAACGGTCAAAACATTGTTACTTTGGCTCTTCACAATACGGATGCACGCCTGCGTGCAGATAAGTCGGTGTCGGTGGGGTTTGTATTGGCAGCGGTATTATGGCCGCAACTGAACGGGCGTTGGCAACAATATTTGATGCAGGGACAGAAACCGGCAGGCGCCATGAATTCGGCGATTGCCGATTTTCGAGATGAAATGGAAAAGGGGTGGGGCGTACCCCAGCGTTTTGCTGCGACTATGCGCGAAATTTGGGTATTGCAGCCTCAGTTTGAATACTGCAAAGGTGCACGGCCGCACCGGTTATTGGCGCAGCAGCGCTTCCGTGCCGCTTACGATTTTTTAATATTGCGCGCGCAAATGGGTGAAGTAGACGAGGCGTTGGCCCAATGGTGGACGGCTTTCCAACATGCCGATGAGGTTTTGCGTAATGAAATGGCGCAAAGCGGTATGCGTAGCGAGAGTGCTTCATGGGATGATGGCGGAGAGGTTGCCGTAAAGAAAAAACGCCGCCGCAAGCCGCGCAAACGGAAACCTAAGGCGGAAGCGGCATAACAGATACATTTGTTGTAATTGGTAAAACATTTAAAACAATATTCGGCTTGGCTATATAATGCCCCGCCAAACGATTTTTAGGAGTATTTAATGCAAATCTTACCTTTCCAAAAAGAGATTGCCGAACGTATGTTGGCTGGTACGGAAGGTGAAATCATTCATCCCGAATCGGTATTCGTGCAAACGGAAAACGGCTATTGGGTGGCATGGCATGATGGGCTGGCAGCCGTTTTGGCTCCAGACACTCCGCCTGATATTCCTTGCGATTGGGTGGAGGGCGCACATTCTCTGGAAGAAATGGTAGCGTTGCTCGAAAGCGGCGAGTATGCCGAAGTAATGGAGTTCGACGGCGATGACGAAGCATGGCAAGAGGCGTTGGCAGAATGCGGCGAAGATCATGACCATACTGAAAGCTGTTGCCATACTAAAAATTAATTTGATTTTGTGATATCGGATTAATATATTTTAAATTTAGAATAAATTTTTACGGCGGCTCTGTTTGGGCCGCCATTGTTTTAATCTGCCGGTGGGGAGTGTTTAAAATCGTAGGTACACCGTCGTTAGTATTTAGGAGTTTAGTTTAAAGCCAAACTAATTCTTTTGGTTTGCGGAGAACGCATAAGGTGCGGATTCTGCCGTTTTGTATTTTGGATTTGTTTGAATATGCCGTCTGAAATTTTTTCAGACGGCATATTTTATGGGATTGCCTTGGATAAATAGGGTTTTAAAAAATAATTAAACAATTGTACGGCGCCGGGAGCTTCTTACCATACGCTAAACAGATTTAACCTGTTTTACGGTACAATGCCGGATTATCTTGACTAAAAAAGGGTTGCCGCACAGATGGCTTCTTTAGAAACCTGGATCGGCCTGCGCTATCTGCGGGCAAAAAAGCGCAACGGCTTTATGTCGTTCATTACAATGATTTCGATTGCCGGTATCGCTTTGGGTGTTATGGCACTGATTGTGGTGCTGTCGGTGATGAACGGTTTTCAGAAGGAAATCCGCGGGCAGTTGCTGAATGTGGCGCCGCATGCGGAAATCGGTTATTACGATTCTTCTGCCGGAGAATCATGGCAGGATTTGCGCAAATATATAGCCGGTAAAAAAGAAGTATTGGCAACGGCGCCTTATGTCGCCGACCAGGCTTTGTTGGCTAACGCCGGTGAAGTGCGCGGTGTACAGTTGCGCGGTATTCTTCCTGATGAAGAACAGGCAGTGGTGGATTACGGCCAAAATATGCCACAAGGCAGCTTTAAAGATTTGAAAGCGGGTGAGTTCGATATTATTCTCGGCCAAGGTTTGGCGGAAGCCTTGGGGGCAGAAGCCGGCGGTAAAGTAACCGTGATTACGCCCGAAGGCAATGTTACGCCAGCCGGCGTGGTACCTCGTTTGAAACAATTTAATGTAGTCGGTATTGTGAAGACGGGGGTGTATGAGGTCGATAACTCGCTGGCGATGACGCATTTGCAGGATGCGCAGGTACTCTACCGCATGGGTGACGGCGTAGGCGGTTTGCGCTTGAAGTTGGCCGATCCGCAAAATGCCCCGTCGTTCACCGCCAATCTGATTCCGAAAGCAGAGCAGGACAAAGTATGGGTGCGCGATTGGACTTTTTCCAACCGTAGTTATTTTGAGGCGGTAGAATTGGAAAAACGTATGATGTTTATCATTCTTACGCTGATTATCGCGGTGGCGGCTTTTAATTTGGTTTCGTCTTTGGTGATGGCGGTTACCGAAAAACAAGCCGATATTGCGATTTTGCGTACCTTGGGTCTGTCGCCCGGCGGCGTGATGAAGATTTTTATGGTACAAGGTGCGTTTGCAGGCTTTTTCGGTACTTTGATAGGTGTGGTGTTGGGAGTATTGTTGGGCTTGAGCGTAGGCCGAATCGTGGCTTTCTTTGAAAACCTTTTCGGTGTTCATCTGATCAATTCGCAAATTTATTTTATCGATTATCTACCCAGTGACGTAAATCCGCGTGATGTGGTGGTGATTGCTTGTATTTCGCTGTTGTTGGCATTTTTAGCCACCCTTTACCCGAGCTGGCGAGCGGCGAAAACCCAACCTGCGGAGGCTTTGCGTTATGAGTAATGTAGTTTTGTCGTGCAACCGTGTCAGCAAAAGCTATCGTGATGGCGAGTTAAATGTAAACGTGTTGCAAAACCTTGATTTCCAAGTGGCGGCGGGTCAGAGTGTGAGTATTATTGGTGCTTCGGGTAGCGGTAAATCAACTTTGCTGCATATTTTGGGCGGTTTGGATATGCCCAGTTCGGGCAGCGTCAATCTGATGGGTCATGATTTGAATAATATGAGCCAGAAGACGTTGGGCGACTTGCGCAATCAATACTTGGGCTTTGTTTACCAGTTTCACCACCTGCTACCGGAGTTTTCGGCTTTGGAAAACGTGATGATGCCGCTTTTGATCGGTAAAAAGCCTAAGGTGGAAGCCGAAAGCCAAGCTGCGGCTATGCTGGAAAAGGTCGGGCTAAAACAGCGTATGCTGCACCGCCCGAGCGAGCTGTCGGGGGGGGAGCGCCAACGTGCGGCGATCGCCCGCGCATTGGTTACCCGTCCGAAATGTTTGTTGGCTGATGAACCGACCGGTAATCTTGACCGTAAAAATGCCCAAAATATTTTGGATATGATGCTGGATTTGAAAAACGAGCTGGGTACTGCTTTGGTAGTGGTAACACACGATGACGAACTGGCTGCCCGTTTCGATCGGGTAATGCTGATGAGCGACGGTTATCTGGCAGATAAACCTGTTGCGTAACCGTATTGTAGCGGTATGTTTTGCTGAAAAAGGCCGTCTGAATAATTTTTCAGACGGTTTTTTTGCAGAATAAGCCAATCTATAAACAGTAACCACTAAAAAAGCTTTATTTTAGAGCCAATTCAAGAAAATAAGCTGCTTTGATGCCTTTAGGTAAGGATATAGGCGGCTTTCTGTATAATGAAGGAAGAAATATTTATATGGAAGCTTTCCGGCCGAGGGTAGCAAACCTAAATATGTGTCGGGAGACCCCTATGCAATATTCCCACGATAACAATACCCAATTATAGGAGAACTCATGCAGCAGAAACCTTTTCCCCGCGTTTTGACCATAGCCGGATCTGATTCAGGCGGAGGGGCAGGCATTCAGGCGGATTTGAAAACCTTCGGCGCGTTAGGCGCTTACGGAGCCAGCGTAATTACGGCGGTAACGGCTCAGAATACGCGCGGTGTGCAGGGTGTGCATGTGATACCGCCGCAGATGATTGGGCAGCAGTGTGAGTCGGTATTTAGCGATATACGCATTGATGCGGTGAAAATCGGCATGCTGCCCGATGCCGCCAGTATTCGTGTGGTGGCAGATATGTTACGCCGCTATACCGTTCCTTTTGTGGTGTTGGATCCTGTGTTGGTGGCAACCTCAGGCGACAGGCTGGCCTTGGAAGATACGGTGGAAGTAATGTGCAGCGAGCTGCTTCCTTTGGCTGATGTCCTGACACCGAATTTAAGTGAGTTGGCGGCTTTGACGGGTAATCCGCTTGCCACGGATGAAAAAGAGATGTTGGTGCAAGGCGAAAAATTGTTGGAGTCGGGAGCAAAAGCTGTTTTGCTCAAAGGCGGGCACTGGCAAAGCCAAGAAGAGGCCCGTGATTGGTTGGTACAACAATCGGAGCAGCCGCAATGTTTTGTGAATGTGCGTGTTCCGACTCAAAATACACACGGTACGGGTTGCACGCTGTCGGCGGCAATTGCGGCTTTGTATCCGCATAGGGGCAATTTGAATTTTGCCGTAGCCTCAGCCAAAAGCTATCTGCATGGGGCGATAGAGGTCGGCCAATATTGGCATCTCGGCAGCGGGCATGGTCCTCTGGCACATTTTTGGCGTACGGTTCGGGATTGATTGCCGGTGTTTATCCAAAATAAGTAAAGCTTAAAAGCCGCTATTTTACGAGGCCGTCTGAAATTTTCAGACGGCCTGTTGTTTTCATGTTTCGATATGGCGGCTTTATACGCCGAACCCCGGTTTTATACCGCTGACTCTGTTTGCCAAACGATGCCGTCTTGTATCAAAAAAAGCATATCGGCTATATAATCCGGTCTTATGAAAACGATTACTTCCGCACAAAACGAACAATTGAAGCGCTTGGCCAAACTGCTTGGTTCTGCCAAAGCACGCCGGGAGAAGGCCCAAACGGTATTGGAAGGCATACATTTACTGCAAATGTATCTGCAAAACGGCTTTGAGCCTTTGCAGGTGTATGTTCCCGAATCTAAATTACAATTTGAAGAGGTTCAATCCTTATTGGTACTTTTGCCGCCGGAAAAGGTGGTGTGCGTAAGCAAGGATGCTCTGGGAAAAATTACCAGCCTGGCCGAAGGCGAAGACGTGATGAGCCTGATTGCCATTCCGGCTAAAGAGGCATTGCCGCAAAACGGAGATTGCGTAGTGTTGGAGCGGGTACAGGATCCGGGCAATGTCGGTACGATTTTGCGTAGTGCTGCCGCATCAGGAGTTTCGCAGGTGGTGTTGAGCGAGGACAGCGCCGATGTTTGGTCGCCGAAAGTATTGCGTGCCGGCATGGGAGCGCATTTTTTATTGAGGCTTTTCCGCGGCGATTTATTGCAATGGCGTCAGGCTTACAAGGGCAAGGTTTGGGCGACCGCTTTGAGCGAAAAGCGTCATTACAGTTTGTACGAAATGCCCGAGCATATGCCTTGCGCGTGGGTGTTCGGCAATGAAGGCAGCGGAGTAAGCGATTCTATGCTGGATTCGGCGGATGGTACGGTAAAAATTCCGATGGCTGGAGCAACCGAGTCGCTCAATGTGGCGATGGCGGCGACTATATGTTTGTTCGAACAGATGCGGCGGCGTTTATAGGCTGTTTGATGTGATGGCGAAATAGCGGTATTTATAGTGCCGATGACAATTTGAAAATAGGAAAAATAATGCAATTACAAACATTTGATGATGCGGCTGCGAAACGTTTGGCCGGGCTTTTGGATAGCAAGGCCGAAAACGGCAATGCTATGCGTTGCGACGAAGTACAAGGCTTTATGATGGCTTTGCTTTCCGGTCCGGACGCTTTGAATACGGCCGAATGGCTGCCCGAGGTGCTGGGTGATGAAGAGTTGTTTGACGAGGCAGAGAAGGCCGAAGTTGAAAAGTTGGTTTTGAGCTGGGCGGCCGATATGAAACAGCAGCTGGCGGCGAAAAAACTGCCGGAGTTATGTTTGTATGATGATGAACAGGGCAACAGCGATTTTTTCAGCTGGTGTAATGCCTATCTCTATGCTCTTGACGTCGTGCCTACCGACTGGTTTGCCGAGGTTGATGATGAAGAATTTGAAGACTTGTTTTATCCGTTGATGGCATTGGCCGGGTTTTACGATGAAGATGAAGAAGGGCGCACCGTACTTTCCCTCAGTGATAAAGAGCTGACGGCATTAGAAAGTGAAGTTCCGCATACCTTGCTGGATATTTACGGTTATTGGCAGGCGGTGATTAACAAACCTAAAACTGTGCGTCGGGAAGGTGAAAAAATCGGACGTAACGATGCTTGCCCGTGTGACAGCGGTAAAAAGTACAAAGCCTGTTGCGGTAGAAGTTAAGTTATGATTGGCTGTTAAAGTATTTTAGTGTAAAAGGCCGTCTGAAAACTTTCAGACGGCCTTTCATTGTCGCCTGCTAATATACATCAGCTTTACCACCATTTTGTAAAAGACTACAGTAAAATACATTTTTTCTAAAAATTAAGCCTTTGAATATTACAGACTATCACCTCGATGCCGATGAAATTTCCCTCTTTCCGCCCCTTTTTGATAGCAGTATTGCTAACCGCTTTAGCCTATAGTTTTTGGACAAGTCCGGCGTGGCTGCAACTTTGTTATGGCTTGGCTTTGTTTTTATTTGGCATGCAGTGTATTGAAGAAGGTTTGCGTAATGCCGCAGGAGGTACCTTAGAACGATTGATGGCGCAGAGTACGGCAACCCCGGTGCGGGGTATGTTGTTCGGCATGGGGGCGACTTTTATCCTGCAATCCAGCACGTTGGTATCTCTGCTGACCATTGCTTTTTTAAGTACGGGGCTGATCGGTTTGGCAGGCGGCATAGCCGTATTGCTCGGTACCAATTTGGGGGCGACAAGCGGTATTTGGCTGCTGGCTTTGGCCGGGCAGAGCATCAGCCTCAGCCCCGTGGCCGTGCCGATGCTGGTGTTTGGTATTCTGATCGGTTTTTTCAAAGGAAAAATGAAGGCGATAGGGCGAGTTTTGGTTGGTATTGCCCTGATTTTTATCGGTATTGATGCGATTAAAAACGGTTTTCAAAATGTTGGCGACCAAGTCGATTTTGCTACGTTGGCCGCCGGCGGTGCGCTCGAAGTAGCCGTATTTAGCGGTATCGGGTTATTGCTTACCATCATTCTCCAATCCACACATGCAACCCTCATTCTTACGCTGGCGGCATTGGCCGGAGGGCAAATCAGCTTGGAGCAAGGGTTTGCCATTGCCGTCGGCTCAAACGTCGGCAGCAGCATTTCTACTGCTTTAGTCGGTATGCTGGGCAGCCAGCGCAGCGGTAAGCGGCTGGCTTTGGCACATTTGCTGTTTAACGTGGTAACAGCCGTGTTGTCATTATTATTGTGGCTTCCGCTTACGGGCGGAGTAAAAATGTTGGCCGGATGGGTCGGTTTGAACAATTTACTACAGCTGGCATTGTTTCATACCCTTTTCAATCTGTTGGGATTGGCGGTTTTTTGGAAACTGCAAAACCGCTTGGCCGATATGCTGATGCGCTGGCTGCCTGAACAGCCTGAAGAGGTACTGATTGCCGGTGAAATAGAAAGTAAAGCCCGTAAACCCCAAAAAGAAACGGTGAGCCATGCGCTTTACCTTTCCAAGAATATGCTTAAATCCAGCGATACCGCCGTGATGGCAGTCCATCAGGAGTTACGTCATTTCGGGGCACTTTGTTTGGAAGTCATTTGCCATGTTTTATTTGTTTCCTCAAAGCAGCTTTACGAACATGCGGAACAAGAATTGCCGCCTCCGGAACCGCCGTTGGAGCTCGACGCCGAGCAGCTTTACCGTTGCCACATTAAGCCTGTATACAGTGAGTTGTTGGATTTTACCAGCCGTGCTGATTTTGAAGATGCACAACAGCAGCATTTGATGATGCAGGCGCAATTGGCTGCATTGCATATGGTGGAAACGGTGAAGGACAGTAAGCATTTGCAGAAAAATATGCGCCATTATCTGCAACAACCCGATCACAGCCTATATCCCCATTACCTCGACTTGCGCAAACGTTTGTTTGATATTTTGGTTTTATTTAGGCAGACTGCCGCCCAACCTTTGTATAGCGAAGATTGGTATGCCGGTGTCGCACGCTTGGAAGAATATACCGTTATGCTTGACACCGCTTTCCGTAGCCAAGTTTTATTGTTGTTGAGAGACAAACAGATTGATGGCTGGGGCAGTAGCTCGTTGATGAACGATATCAACTATGCCCGCCGCATCGGTAGCGGTTTACTGGAAATTTTATGTGTAGCCGAAGACAAATTACTGGATGAAACCGAAGAAGATACAAAAATTTTGCATGTTTGAATAATCTGCCTTTTATTTTATTTCCGCCCGGGTAGTGTTTGTCCGGGCGGATTTTTGTTTACATACACCTCCGTACAAAATAAAACAGCCAAAAGCACTTGATACTTTTCAGACGGCCTTTATATGAAAAATGCACACCATTCAAAAAAAGGAAAAATCATGAAAGCCGTTTCCATGCTCAACCTTGTGCCGGTGCGTGCAGGGCAGACTAATGCCGAAGCCATCGGATCTATGGTTAAGCTGGCAAAGGAAGCCGAAAAACTCGGTTATGCGCGTTATTGGATTGCCGAACACCATAATACGGGCAGCTTGGTCAGTTCGGCCACACAATTGTTGATTGGCCATACTTTGGCGCATACGGAAACCATCCGCGTTGGCTCGGGCGGTGTCATGCTGCCTAACCATAGCCCGTTGTTGGTTGCCGAACAATACGGCACGTTGGCTACCATCTATCCAAACCGTGTTGATCTCGGGTTGGGTCGGGCTCCCGGCACCGATCAATTGACGGCAGCAGCCTTACGCCGTAACGAGCGGGATGTTTCGCTGAATTTTCCCGATGATGTCCGTGCCTTGCAGCGTTATTTTGGCCCGGCAGACAAACAAGGTTATGTGAAAGCATTTCCGGGCGTGGGCTTGGAAGTGCCGCTGTATATACTCGGCTCGAGTACCGAAAGCGCATACCTTGCGGCGGAGTTGGGTTTGCCTTATGTCTTTGCCGCACATTTTGCCCCGCGTATGCTGGAAATGGCCGTAGAAATTTACCGGCGCGGTTTCAAACCTTCGGCAGTGCTTGATAAGCCCGAAGTGATAGTGTGTTTGAATGCTATTGTGGCCGACAGCGATGAAGAAGCCGCTTATTTGGCAACTTCACAAGAGCAATTTTTTCTGAATGTGGTGCGAAATACGCGCAATCCTTTGCCCTTGCCGGTAGAAAGCATGGAGGGAGTATGGAGCCATGCGGAAGAAGCAATGGTAAGGCAAATGCTTTCTGAATCTTTGGTTGGCAGCAAAGAGAGTGTGGCCAAACAGCTTGAATCATTCCAAAGCCGTTTGCATGCGGACGAAGTGATGGCGGTCAGCTATATTTATGATGAAGAAAAGCAATACCGTTCCTACAGCTTGCTAAAAGAAATAGTTTCTGATGGCTGTATCGGGTAAGTAGAAAATAATATAAATGCCGTCTGAAAATATTTTCAGACGGCATTTATATTATTAGGGCTTGCGAGGGTGTGTTGTTAAAACAGATTGGCTGGAAAGTTTGCAATAGGTTCTTTACGGACAGGAAAATATTGTTATCTGAGAGTAGCTGGTGAAGGTTAATTGTTAATTTGGAGCTTCTTCAAGCTATTTTGGAAATTATTCGACAGCCGAGAAGTTTAGGCGGTTTGATAGGTGGATTATGTTGGCCGGTAAGTGTGTAGCCAAATTTAAATATTTAAGAAGTTTGCAAATGGCTGTTTGGAAATTGGTTTTAGGTTTTATTAGTATCAAGATCAAGCCCGTCTGGATCTTAAAAGTAAAGTGAGCCAGATTTTCTTTAGTTAAGAAGATTTTCAGTATTGCTTGCACTTACGGATTTAAAACAGGTCGTTTAAGCCGAGATAGCGCACTGCGCACAGTAATTTAATGTGAAACACAAAAAGTAGTTATCAAAAGAGTATTCGTTTATTTTAAATGTTTGGGTATAGCCGGGCAGCACACCTATGTTCAATTTACAGACAAATTAAAACATACCGTATCCTTATAGCTATCCGATTTCATCTGTATGAAATTGAAATGTCCTATAGATATAAAGGGTATTTAAACGGGAGTTTTCAAGCTGCGTGCAAGAGCTAAAGTATCGGCGATCATACCGTTTCCGCTACCGATTTTACTGGCAGTTTCAATAATTAGCAGATTGGCAGGGCGGCCGGCATGAAGGCTCATGCGCATTTCAGCAGCGGTGAAGGGCAGGCCGCGGCTTTGGAGAAATGCTTGGGCGCGGCGGTTTGCTGTGGTCAGCATGGGCAACAAGGTAATGTCGAGGTGGAAGCGGCGTACCCCCAAAACAATGATGCGGGCGGCAAACCAATCTGCTTCTTCAGTGAAAGTATCGGGGCTTGGCGCATCGAATTTATGACGCATCGCTGCAATCAGCATGGCTACGGTACGGATTTGAGGCAACATCGCTTCGCTGATCATCGGGTGCTCGCCGGTAGTTGCAGGTAATGTAGTTTGGCATAAATCGGTACGGTGGCTGTTGCCGTCTACAATCAGGTGGGTGCAGTGTAAGGGTTCTGTTTGCGGAAGGGTTTTCAAGGTCGCTGCTTTCATTTTATTTGCTCCGGTTAGATTCGGCGGCAAATAAAAGAAGCCGCCTAAGTTTTCTTGGGCGGCTTTTTTCGCGTTTGCTTATGTGGTTTTGCTGTGTTTCAGACAAGCGCAAAAGAGTACCGCACATTTGTGTGGTACCAATAAAAATAAGCAAAGGGGCGTAAATTAGATGTATTCATGGACTTGAGATTAAAACAAAGCATCGAGTATTGTCAATATCCAATTTGCAAAATCTATAATCATTTTTATAAACTCTTGTAATCCTTGCACTTTATTCTCCCCATTTTTTCATTAATGTGTGGGGGATGCGTAGCTGGTCAAGAATACGGGCAACAACAAAATCAATAAGGTCTTCTATGGTTTTCGGATGGTGGTAGAAACCGGGGGACGGAGGTAGTATTACCACGCCCAATTTGGCAAGATTTAAAAGGTTTTGAAGATGCAGGGCGGATAAGGGGGCTTCACGCGGGACGATAATCAGTGGTTTGCGTTCTTTGATGGCAACATCGGCCGCGCGTTCGATAAGGTGGTCGGAGGTGCCGTGGGCAATGGCGGCCACCACTCCCATGCTGGCGGGGCATATAATCATGGCATCGGCAGGATTTGTTCCAGATGCGGGCGGTGCAAACCATTCGTCTTTTCCGAATACCCGCAGCCGTTCGGGCGGAACGCGAAAATGCTCGCATAAGGTTTTCTGACAAGCATCTGCCGAAGCAGGCAGCTGAAGCGCCATTTCTTGCTTTGCAACCACTTGGGCGGCTTGGGAATAAAGCAGCCATACGGTTTTACCTGCATTTAGCAAACACTCGAGCAACCGCATTCCGTAAGGCATACCTGAAGCACCGGTAAAGGCTAGGGTAACGGTTTGTATAGGGTGCGTTTGAGTATTCATTGAAGGGAGCAGGTGCAAAAGTAACGGTAGGATTATAAACGATAAGGCAGCTTAAATGGGAATCGGAATAGCAGGAATGATGGCAGGAGATACATTGGGTACGGAAATGTTTTCCTAAAGGTTTTCAGACGGCCTTTGGGGAAAGATAAAGATATGGTTTAAGAAAAATAGGCATCTTATTTTTGATAAATGCTAAAAATTATATGAATATTGGAATTTTTCTCTTTTCTTAATATTTTTTTCTGTTATCTGCTTGCAGATTTCGGGTAGATACATTACATTTCTTCACATAAAAATTGAGCTTAAACTCAATGAGACGCCAAGTTAACAAGGCGAGAGAAGGAAGAGAAAAAGCAGTACCATTACAGCAAACGAGCTATCCGATAAAATTCGGATATAGCTCGTTTTTAATTTTGGGCTAGGCAAATCAAGCCAAAATCATTGTCTAAACGTTTTTCAGACGGCATCTGAGTTGCCTCAGTAAGTTTCAGTTGGTGTTTTAGTGCGCTTATGTGCAATGTGGGCAGTTAAGTATCGGGCATATCTGTGAATAATTAAAAACATAGCTGTGTTACAATAGCCGTTGGATTTTTTAATTTTCCGTTGTCAGATCAAGTAAAGGAAAAATGATGGCTCAAATCGCCCGTGATATTTTTAAAGCTTACGATATCCGTGGTATTGTCGGTAAGACGCTCACTGAAGATGCCGCATATTTAATCGGTAAGGCTATCGCATCACGTGCAGCCGCACAAAATCTCACTCATATCGCCGTAGGTCGAGACGGGCGTTTGAGTGGTCCGGCTCTGATGGATAATTTGATACGCGGAATTACCGAATGCGGAATTCATGTGTTGAATGTGGGTATGGTGGCCACCCCGATGCTTTATTTCGCCGCTATCCGCGAATGTTCCGGAAGCGGCGTAATGATTACCGGCAGTCATAATCCTCCTGATTACAATGGTTTTAAAATGATGCTCGGCGGCGATACTTTGGCCGGCGAGAGTATTCAGGAATTGCTAGCCGCTATCGAAAATGATGCTTTTGTAGAAAATGCGGTTACTGGAAATATTGCCCATAAGGATATTTCAGAAGAATACCGCGAATATATAGCAGCACATATTAAGTTGCGCCGCCCGATGAATATCGTTATCGATGCCGGTAATGGCGTTGCCGGAGCTTTTGCCGGTGATCTTTATCGGGCTTTGGGCTGTACCGTTACCGAACTTTATTGCGATGTAGATGGCAATTTCCCAAATCATCATCCGGATCCGGCCAAGCCCGAGAATCTTCGAGATGTTATACATGCATTGGAAAACGGCGATGCCGAAATCGGTTTGGCATTTGATGGAGATGGTGACCGTTTGGGTGTTGTAACCAAAGATGGCCAAATTATTTTCCCCGACCGTCAGTTGATGTTGTTTGCCCAAGATGTTTTGAGCCGTAATCCGGGGGCGAAAGTGATTTTCGATGTGAAATCCACCCGCTTGCTGGCTCCTTGGATTAAAAAGCATGGCGGGGAACCGATTATGGAAAAAACCGGGCATAGCTTTATTAAGTCTTCCATGAAGAAAAACAGCGCATTGGTTGCGGGGGAAATGAGCGGCCATACTTTCTTTAAAGAACGCTGGTTCGGCTTTGACGATGGCATGTATGCCGGCTGTCGTATGTTGGAAATTCTTTCTGCTTCGGATGATCCTTCTGCGGTATTAAATGCTTTGCCCGATAGTATTTCTACTCCTGAATTGAATATCCATCTGCCTGAAGGCAGTAATGGTCATCAGATTATTAGTGAGTTGGCGGCAGATGCCGAATTTGAAGGTGCGCAAGAGGTCATTACCATTGATGGCCTACGTGTTGAATTTGCAGACGGCTTCGGCCTGATGCGTGCTTCCAATACGACCCCCGTATTGGTATTGCGCTTTGAAGCCGATACGGATGAGGCAATTACCCGAATCCAAAGCCAATTCAAGCAGTTGATTGAAAGCTGCCCGGGCTTGAAATGGCCTTTATGATTAATTGCTTTTAAAACATTAAAAATATGCCGTCTGAAATTTTCAGACGGCATATTTTTTATCATGGTTTGCTAAATTAGGATTTAGGCAAGTTTGAAGATTGCTCCGTATTTTCCAGTTCGGTAACATGCGGCGCATCTGTTACGGGTACTTCGCTGACTGGAATTTGCTCGTCAGGATCAAGATCCGAAGGAGGGGCTACTTGTACCGCCTCTGCGATATCGGCTTCTAGCTTTTCAGGAGAGTGTGCATCAGTTTCTTCTACACTCATGCCTTCGCTTTGCAAAATGCTATCCGTGATTTCAGAAGCTGCAGGAGCAACTGCCGATGCGGCCAAATAAGAAACCGTAACCGATTTATTGCTGCGTAACGCCAGCTGTTCTTGCAAAGCCTCTTTACCCATCAGGCTTTGGGCTCCCGTACTTAAATGCTGTATCACTTTCTGATAGCTGCGGTTTAATTCATCTACTGCGGCAGCGGTATCGATAAAGTGTTTATCGACATCTTGACGGTAATGCTGGAAAGTTTGTACCAATTCTTCATGCTCTTTTTGCTTGGCTTTATTCTGACGCAATAAAAGCCATGTTATCAGGATACCAACTGCCAGTCCGATAACGAATGCCAGTATGAGTTGTACTTCCCAAGGCAGTGTGTTCACAATACTCTCCTTTTCCGGTTTGGTAATTTTAGGTTGCCCAAATATGAAAATAAATACCGTAGATTCGTATCATTTTCTTTTTTGGCAGCTATTTTCAAGAATAGATATAGTCTTCATCTTACCAATGAAGCGAATAGATAAACAAGGTTTATAGCTTATAAAGTTATTTGATTTTATTAAACAATAAGATATGTTGGAGAGAAATATAAATATGCAGCCGGATCGGCTGCCTGTATGTTACTGTTGCTCACGTTGGCTATACCAAGCGCGGCGGCATATTGTTGTCGGCTTTCTTGGCTATACGGGCTGGTGTTGGGGTTGCGTGCTATATCGGCCAAAATGGCCTGCTCAATCGGTTTTAACTCTGCCCAGATTCCTTTTTCGGCGTGTTGTTCATTGAGTTGCTGCAAGCGGCTTGATGCGGCTTCTTCTAGGCTTAATTCAGGTGTGATTATCATGT
>NZ_JBLUPI010000016.1:0-33474 GCF_048060015.1 Neisseria sp. S1 | reverse complement strand
CACCAAAATTTTATCTATCAAGACTAAAAGCAACCAATCCGTTTACTCAAAATCCCAACCGTGGTACAATCTACAGTCAGTTTTATTCACCGCCTCAGCAGCGAAGAACCGAACTATACACAACCCATACAAAATCCGTCAACCCCCAAAACAAAAAATCCCCCAGAAAAAATTGCACCCATCTGTTTTACAACAGAATTTTTTATAACCAAAAATAGACAAAACAGACGATGCCGCCATCGGAAACATCATACCTCTTCGACACCCAAACTCACCCGCACCGCTACCCATTCACCTTCAGCCACCTAGCAAAAACACTACAGTTACCCTCTCTTCCTCTTCCATGAATAGAGCTGCTAAATAATTTTAATTATTTAAATCTTAAATCATAGTGTGGGGGGGTGATTGTTTTTGCACAAAGGGGAAAGACAGAGAAAAGTTAAAAAGTCTAGAAAGTACAAAGGTTTCAGGAAAAAATAGCGAGCGAAAAGGCTAAATAGCTTTTGCGCAAAATCTATCAAAAACAGAGCAGCTTTTGCACAAAATCAGTTAGAAAAAAACCTGTTTTAAGCATATTTAAAACAGGTTTAATTTTTGCGGATTAGGATTATCTTACAGCACGGCCAAACCATTCAACGCGGCCGACAATTGCCATATTGTCGCCTGCATCTGATAAATCTATTTCAAACGGGGCATAAGCCGGATTTGAAGATGTAACCAATAGCTTGCCGGGTACGGATTGTACCCGCTTGACCATCAAATCATTATTAATCCTAAGTACATATAAGCCATCACGCGGAGTGGTTGCCGCATGATTTACAAGGATATTATCGCCATCATTTAGTACACCTTCCATGGAGTCGCCTTTTACGGCTATGACAGAGAGCTTGCTTATATCTCTTGTTACATAATTTTCGATCCAATATCGACGAAAAGCCATGTGAAATAACGGTTTTTCGTTTTCTACGGGGTATCCGTTGCCCGCAGCAGCAAATACATCATAGCGCGGAATAAAGACAAATTCGTCCGTATTTACGGCGTTGCCTAAAGTATCGGTAATTTCAGCTGTTTGTTTGTTTTGACTAACTACCATCGGCTGCTGGTTAAGGGGCATATCCGGGAACGGGGTGCCTTCACCAGTCATCAACCATTTTAAATCACACCCTGATTTTTCATGGATGCTCAATAAGGTGTCTGCTTTTGGAATCCCACCAGTACGAAATACTTTAGACAGGCCCATATGACTCATACCAATTAAATCAGACACTTTTGCAACCGATAAATCCGGCCAAAGGCTCATCACCCTATCTTTGAATGTTGTCATTACACAATCCCATAATCCTTTTGTTTAGAAATCTGCAACTAAACAAAAGATAAAACAAAAAATAAGTCTTTTGTTTAAAACTAAATTCAAATAATAAACAAAAGGTTATTAAAAATACGATATTTTAGGCGGATTTTTCTAAACAAAAGACTTTTATAAAATCCTTTTGTTTAGTATTATTCTATCTACTTAGCAAACAAACTAAGCCAAGCGGCTTAGTAAATGGAGTAAACGGAATGTTACAAAAAAACGCAGAAAACCAAGATTGGCATCGCGCTGATGTTGTAGCCGCATTACGAAAAAAAGGCACATCTGTTCGCAAACTATCAATTGAGAACGGGTTAAGTCCAAACACTCTAAAAAGTGCTTTGCAGTTCAAATATCCAAAAGGTGAGCGAATTATTGCAGATGCTTTAGGTATAAGCCCTAAAGAAATTTGGCCAAGCCGTTATAAAGACAAAAGTTTAGCAGAACAGTTCCGTGCTGCTGTAAATGCTTAACTATTTTAAAGCAAAACATCAAATAAGCATACGTTTGTTTTATTAAACGGCACATGTAATAAACAGAAGGATGGGTAATGAACGCATTATCATCAACTGAGCTGGCAGAAATGGGTTTGACAATGCTACCAAAAAGTAAGCAGGGTGTTGAATATCAAGCAAAAAAGCAAGCATGGGCTTATATAGAAGTACCCGGTCAAGCCCGCGGTGGGAAATTGAAAAAATACCTTGTATCAGGTTTGCCGGCCACAATCCAAGCAGCGATTAAGCAAAAACAAGCAGATGCTCTATTAGCGGCGGCAAAGCCCACACCACTGCCAAGCATAGCAAGACAAGCTAAAGCACCAGCACGGCGTAAGTTGGAACAATTAGGTTTGCCACTGAATGAATACGCGGATGGCCTAACCGACAAACAACGGGACTGTGCCCATGCCCGAATGGCAATTGTTGCTGAAGTATTGAAAATGCACGAAATCGGCGGCCTGAAAATTACCGAAGCAATAACCTACGTTGTGCGCCAAATCGAAACAGGCGCATTGCCCGAACCGTTGGCCGGTTTTGTAACTGTGGCCAATGCCAGAGCTAATAAGCAGCGTGGCATTAGTCTGCGCACGATGAAAGAGTGGGTATCGCTTTACCGTGCGGCGGGCAGCCCCAACGAGCGTTTGGCTGCTTTGGCACCGGCAAAAACCAAACAGAGCCGAAAACTAGAAGATATCGAGTGGCTGCCGGAATGGCTCGGCGTATGGTGCAACCCAAACAAATGGCCGCTACCGATGGCTTATAAGAATTTTGCGGCTGCTTATATTGACAAATACGGGATCGACAATTGCCCGAGCATCAGCCAAGTGGAATATGTGCACAGCTCGCTGCCGTTGGCCATTAAAGAGCGCGGCCGCACTACCGGTAGCGCATATAAGGCAATTATGCCTTATACCGCGCGCGATTGGTTGATGTTTAACCCTAACGATATTTGGGTAGGCGACGGTCACGGTTTTAAGGCCAAAGTGGCACACCCCGACCACGGGCAACCATTTCAACCTGAGGTTACAGTGATTATTGATGCAGCGACACGCTACGCTGTGGGCTGGAGCGTGAGCTTGTCGGAATCGACCATCGCCCACGCAGACGCACTGCGGCACGGCATGACATATCACGACGCCCCGTTAATGTATTACACGGACAACGGCGCGGGTCCTACCGGCAAGATGTTGGATGCGGATATTACCGGTATTTTACCGCGGTACGGCATTGAGCACGCCACCGGTTTACCGGGCAACCCGCAAGGCCGAGGCATTATTGAACGGTTTTGGGAAACGGTGACGATACCATTGGCAAAAACCTACGAAACATACATCGGCAATGATGCCGACAGCAGCACCAAAACACTGACTATCCGAAAACTCAACAGCGCCATGAATGCTGAAAAAAAAGGTAAAGAATTAAGTACAGACCAACAGAAATACCGCCGAAAGCTGCCAAGCTGGAAGCAGTTTTTAGCCGATTTAGATGCCGCCATTAAAGATTACAACGCCAACCACCGGCACAGCAAACTGGAGCAGCAAACAAACGGCGAATATGCCACACCCGCCGCCTATCGCGCTTACCGTTTGGCCGAGCTTGGTATAACCGAGCAACCATTAACCGCCATTGAGTTGGATTATATGTTTAGGCCGGAAAAAGAATGCAAGGTACACCGCGGCACAGTACGCCTACATAACCATACCTACGCGGCATCTGTCTTGACTATGTATCACGGTGACACAGTACGGGTGGGATATGACTTACATAATGCGGAAGAGGTAATTATCAAGAAGATGGACGGCACATTGATCGGAAAAGCCAAATTAGACGGCCATGTAAAACCCGCCATGCCTGTATCACGAATCGAGCAACTGCGTGAACAACGGGTAAGAAACGCAGTAAAACGCCATCAGGCCAAGATCGATGTAGCCAAGGCAGAACTGAACCCAACTATTGCCCACCAACCTGATTTTGGCAGCTTGATGTACGGAAACGGTGCCGTAATAGACGCGGATTATCAAGTTATCGAAACAAAACCCGCAGTAAAAACGAAAAAATATACGATGTTTGAAAGCGAATTAAACAACAATTAACCCGCAATTAAAGGATAAAAAAATGAACCTAAAACAACGCTTACAACTGTTTTTAGCCGATACCGGAACGCCCCAATCACATGTAGCCAAAGCCATCGGCATGAGCAGTGCAGTTATCAGCACTTATTTGGCCGGCACTTACAAGGGGGACGTGGCCAAACTGGAAGAAAAAATCGCAGCCTATCTGACGCTTGAAGAAAACCGACGCGCCGACCGTAAACTAAAAATAGACTATGTACGCACCAAAAGCGGCAAACGCGCGGGCGATATATTGAGCTTGGCGCATGTGGATAATCAGGCAGTAGTGATTATCGGTCAAGCCGGATTGGGAAAAACCAGCGCATTGCGCGATTATGCCGCCCGCTACCCCGATGTAATACTGATTGAGGCGGACCCTACCTATACCGCTAAAGTGCTATTAAAAAGCATCGCCGACAAAGTGGGCAGTAAAACCGACGGATCGCTTAACGATATGTTAACCGGCATCATCGAGAAGCTGACAGCATCAGGCCGATTAATCGCCGTCGACGAGGCAGAAAGCCTACCTTATCGCGCGCTGGAATGTTTGCGCCGCATACATGACCGCGCGGAAGTTGGCTTGGCTTTGGTGGGGATGCCAAGACTGCTGGTCAATCTGCGTGGCCGGCACGGTGAATTGAAACAATTATATAGCCGTATCGGGTTTAAGTTGGACTTGGGAGATGAGCTAGAAAGCGAAGAGTTGGCCGAAATTGCCGCCGCAACCTTACCGGCAGCCGATGCGGCAACAATAGATGAGCTGGTCAGAGCGGCAGCAGGCAATACGCGGCGGTTGGTAAAGATGCTGCACGGCGTTAACAGGTTATCAAAGCTGCATAAAGAGCCGGTAAATATCGAAATGGTGCGGCAGTTTAGCGAGATGCTGATCCATTAACTTAATCATAAGGTTTTGATAAGCCTATATATTTTTTACCTTGTGAAAATTACAAGTAATTGAAAATAAAGGAAAAATAAGAAATGGAAAACTTGAAAATACGCCACTTGCTTGTTATGCCGGTTATCGCCGCAGCTGCTGCTATGACTATTAACAGCTGCGCTACTGATCCGATACCAGCCCGCAGTTATCCAAAAAACGAGGCTGCCGCACTAATCAAAAACAAACAAGACGCGGCAGATGCAGCGGTGCAAAAGCTGCAAGCGGTATATAGCCGCATGAGCGACCAAGAGCGTATGCGCGGGGTGGTGTATGAATAACAGGATATGTACTAAATGTGGCATCAATCAGCCGATTGAGTGCTACCCGATTAGTAGAGGCCGCAGGGAATGTACATGCAAACGCTGCCGTAACGCGGTGGCCAACGCAGGAAATCGTGCTACTTGGCCACCTGCTCCCGAAATCATGAAAAACAAATACTGGAAGGTAACACGATGATATACAGAAGCAGAAGACGCCCATGTGGCCAACCGCACCGCCGTCGTCATCAATCATTTTTTGGTGTGATCAAGCCGAAGACAGTGGCGGAGCGTGAAGCAGCTTTAAAGGAGGTTTTAGAACAGATCGAAGCTAAATTCGGACCGGGTATGGTGATAAAGGGAGCAAGAAAAAAATGATGTGGTTTAGGGTGATTTTTATGCTGTTTGCGTTGTTTTTTCTTGCCGCAGCGGCAGGTACATATCTAGGGGCGAAGCTGGCTATTACGCTGCTCGGCTAAAAAATTTTGTCCTAATAAAAATATAACATATTGATATAAAAGGAATATAGAAAATGGATAAAGAAAAAGCCTTGGACAAGATAAAAAAATGTCTTGCCTTGAGCAAAAGCGCCAATAAGCACGAGGCGGCTCAGGCAATGAAACAGGCGCAAGTGTTAATGAAACGGTATGGCTTCAGCGAAATGGATGTTGAGTTATCGGCTATCCAAGAAACTGAGGGCCTGAAATGCGCCCAGACACTACCGCAATGGCAAGCCTACCTTGCAGGTGTTGTGTGCTCTTGTTTCGGTGTGCGCAGTTATACCGACTATAAGTTAAATACGCGCAACTTGAATATCAACGCCTATCTTAAATTTTACGGCGTATCTCCAAGAAACGAACTGGCTGCCTACGCTTACGAAGTGTTGTTACGACAAATTAAAGCAGCTCGTGCGGAGTACATCAAAACCCAGTTGTCGCGTGTGCGCCTTGCAAAAAACAAAACCTTTCGAGCCGATGAATTCTGCATAGGCTGGGTTGTTGCGGTGAAGAAAAAGGTAGATGTGTTTGCCAATAGCGAACGCGAAATGCAACTGCTGGAACAATGGGGCGAAAAAAACGGCCTGACGGCTGGAAAAACCAGGGCATCAAAAGGTAAATCCTATGCCGACCGAGAACGTGGATGGGTAAAAGGCCAAGACGCCGCACTCAATCATGCCGTGAGCGGTACCGAACAAATCAACCGATTAGAGGATAAATCATGACAAGCAAACAACTGCTCGAATGGCTCGAAGACCGTGGTGAGCTGATGGTTAATAAAACCGATGGCGGTAATTTTATTGTGGTAGCGCGGCAGAACGGCGTAATGAAAACGGCGGAAGCAGCGACTTTGGCGGCAGCGGTGGAATTATGGGAGGAGTCATGAACATCAAATGCCCGAACTGTGGCGCGGTGCATAGTTTAGATAGTCTGCTATCTACCGATGCCGCAGGCGATTTGTTGGTGATGATCGCTGAATTAGATGCTGCTATTGCCAAACCAGCATTGCGCTATTTGGGGTTGTTTCGGCCTGACAAAACCCAATTGACCTTTGCGCGGACAGCCAAGTTATTGGCCGAGCTGCTACCCAGCATTAAAGCAGGGGAAATCAGCAGGGATGGGGTGGTTTACCCTGCTCCGCCTGAAGCGTGGATTTATGGCTTTCAGACGGCATTAGATGCCCGCAATCGACTCAAGCTACCACTGAAATCGCATGGCTGGTTATTTGAAGTGATTGCCGGATGGCAGCCGCAAGCAACCGGCACAGTTGTAGCAACAGCAGATAAGCCGGCAGCAAATACCAAGCTCCGCCAAGGCGTGAGTGTATTAAGCCAATGGGCCGCTAACGACTGGCTTAAACAAGAAATTGCCGCAGGCTTTGCCGTATTGGCAGCCATGAATCTACAAGGCCGCCCCGCTGCACAGGATTTGGCAGTAGTAGCCGAATTATGGGTGCAACGGCTTGTAAGCAGAGACGAAAAGCCCTGTGAACAGTATGACCGTGTACGCATACAAGCTGCATTTAAAACACTGCAAGATATGACCGCATGGCCAAACGTAAACGACTTAATCCGCAATTTGCCGCCACGCATGATACCGCGGACGGCACTGGATAAACCCAAACCTGACCGGGAAAAAGGACGGGTACAGATGGAAAGAGTGAAACAATCTTTAAACGGAAAAGGAGCATCAAATGGCTAAAACCAACCGAATTAAACAAAAATCAATTGAAGCCGCACAAGATAAGTCGGAAGTAACCGCATTTATCCGCCGCATAGGAGATTTGCAGCGCGATCTAAAGCGATTGGAAACCGAAGCAGGCGATAAAAAAGCTGAAATCGAAGAAAAATATGCCGAATTGGCCGCACCGCTGTGCGCAGAAATCACGAACCTGACCGAGCGAGTAGCAGCTTATTGCGAAGCGCATAAGGACGAGTTGACCGATGGCGGTAAAACTAAAACGGTGGACTTTACCACCGGCTTGATTAAATGGCGTATCCGCCCGCCGTCGGTCAAGGTAACAGGAGTAGCCGCTGTACTGGCTTGGCTGAAAGACAAAGCTGCTTATGCCGAGTTTGTCCGCACTAAGCAAGAAATTGATAAAGACGCAATTTTAAACCAAAAAGAACGCTTTGCAGACGGCCAAGTGCCGGGGATTAAGATTGTTAGTGGCGTCGAAGACTTTGTGATTGAGCCAACAGAACAGGAGCTAGGCTAATGGCAAAAATGCAAATTTTAATTGAAGACACCACTAAGGGTATCGAAATCAAGGTTATGGGCGATACGTTAATGCCAACAGATTTAAAAGACGCTACGCCAGCGCAAAAATTAACGGTAACCACGGCGAATTTTATCTACGACATGCGTGATAAGCCTAAATCTGAAGTTCATTAACAACGGCGGGCATTGCCCGCCTTTTTTGAAAATGGAGAAAAAAATGTCTAAGGTAATTATTACCATCGAAGAGTTAGAGGACGGTAAAGTAAGTTTTGAAATTGAATCGGAGAAACCATACCCCGAAAAAATTGAAGACTATAATAAGCCGCAGCGCATCGCATTAGATTTCCTTGCTTATATCAGTGAAGCTCAACAAAAAGGAGACGAAAATGTGGTTTAAGCAATTAACCCCTTTCCGTTTGCCGGAGCTGCCCGAAACTGAACGCTTGGAAACATCGATTGCAGAGAGTTGGTTTAGCCCTCCTCTCAATTCCGCATGGTTTAGCGAGGGGTTTATTTCACCAGTGCCGTTTGGTTATCCCATCATTTTCAAAACCAACGGCAGCCTGCTGGTATCTCTGCGACGCGAAGAAAAAGTTTTACCGGGAGCGGTTATCAAGCAAAAGCTAGATGAAAAAGTCGATAAAATCCAAACTGCCGAGGCGCGCAATGTGGGTCGCAAAGAAAAGGCAGAAATACGGCAAAGCATTATCGATGACCTGCTGCCTAAAGCCTTAACAAAAAGCAGCCACACCTACGGTTTGCTAACCGATGGCTGGTTATGGGTGGATACGGCTAATACCCGCAAAGCCGAAAACTTTTTGACGAAGATGCGCGAGGCATTGGGCGGCCTGCCAGCACAAATGCCGACGACCAAGCAATCGCCATTATCTCTGATGACGGAATGGCTACTACAAGGCAGTGCGCAAGGCCGGTTTGAGTTGGATTATGATGTAACGCTAATCGGCGCTGGCGATGTTGCCCCAAAAATTAAAGTCAGTCGTAAAGATTTAACCGATGATGACGTTATACAGCATGTGCGTAACGGCATGAGGGTTACCGAGCTTGGCTTGGTATGGGATGACCGTATCGCATTTATCCTGACACAGGATTGCACATTTAAACGTATGCAATGGTTAGAGGTGTTGGAACGGGAGGTGGAAGAAAAAGCAGAGGATGCTTATAGTAAAACCGTTGCCGAACAAACCATTATGACAGCCACGTTAAATGATATGTTATCCGAATTGGTTGATTTGCTTGGTGGTTGGCAGGAATAAATAGGCCACCTGAAATAAGCCCTCGCTTACATGCGGGGGCTTTTGTTTTTTACTGTAAAAACAGCTGAATCTTACTCCATTGGTGAATTACAAGTATTTGTTTAATCTTTAAAATATCCTAAATCTAGGAATTTAAAATAAGCCACGGGCGGCATACAATAAGATATGGACGATAAACGTAAACGACTGATTGCCAAAATCAAAATCGCACAGCAGCAACTCGGGCTAGATGATGCTGTTTACCGCACCATGTTGGTACGGGTAACGGGTAAAAACAGCTGCACTAAGTTATCTGCGGCGGAATTACAGCGCGTGGCCGCTGAAATGGATAGGCTAGGCTTCCGCCACAAGGGCGGCATCAGGCCTAACCGCCGCCGCTCTGCCGACCCGATGATGCGCAAAATTGGTGCGTTACTCGCAGATATGCATCTGCATTGGGCTTATGCCCATGCTTTGGCCAAACGCATGTATAGCGTTGATCGGGTCGAATGGTTAGACGACGAGCATATGCGCGGTGTAATTGCCGCACTGGTTAAAAAACAGCAAAAGGAAAACGGCAATGGAGCTTAAAAAGGTACAACATCTACTGCCGGATACAATGGTGGATATTATCGATGTAATCGGTTACCGGGCAGCCGAAGAGCTAGTGCGCGCCATAGGCGGCGCACGGTTTAAGTTTGGCAAGGGTAAAGAAGATACACCCCGTCTGCATATATTGTTTTCGGCGATTGGTGAGGCCAAAACCTACGAGCTTTTGCGCGTTTATGGAGGCGAAGAATTATATGTGCCGCGCTGCGAACAAGCACTGCGCGAGCTACGAAACGAACGCTTTAAACAGGATTTTATGACATTAACCCAAGTAGAAGGTAAAAGCGGCTTGATGGCAATGACCGAGCTATGCCCGCGTTACGGCATATCAGACCGCACCGGTTATACGATAGTCCGCAGTGCTTGCGAGCCAGTCACACATCAAAAGACCTTATTTTAATTGATTGCGCTTACTCTATTTTATCCGCCTTCGGGCGGATTTTTTTATGCACTATGTATTTGTAACTGGCGGGCGGGGTTGAAGCCTGTTGCCTCTTTTGCCATGACAAGCAGCGGCAAAATAAAGGCTACAACTATCCATTTTAAAAGGATTTTTATGAGCAAGATTATTTGTTTGACTGCCGGCCACAGCAACCGCGATCCCGGTGCGGTTAACGGCAGCGACCGCGAGGCGGATTTGGCACAGGATATGCGCAATATCACCGCCCATATCCTGCGCCACGATTACGGCCTGACTGTTAAGACTGACGGCGAGGGTAAAGGCAACCTTCCGCTGCGCGAGGCGGTAAAACTGATTAAAGGCAGTGCGGTAGCGGTGGAGTTTCATACAAACGCTGCTGGAAACAAGACAGCATCAGGCATTGAGGCGTTGGCGACACTTAAAAACAAACGCTGGTGTCAGGTTTTAAGCCAAGCGGTGGCAAACGTAACTGGTTGGCGTTTACGCGGCGATGGCGGCTATAAACCAGACGATGCCGGGCAGCATAGTCGCTTAGCTTATGCCCAATCTGGGGGCATCGTATTTGAGCCATTTTTTATTTCAAACGATGCGGATTTGGCCTTGTTTAAGGCCAAAAAATGGGTGATTTGCCGAGCAATCGCAGACGCGATTGCCAAGGAGCTTAAATAATGTTTGGCAAGATTAAAAAATATGCACTGGCTACGTTAGCTTGGATTTTAGGTAATAAGTCGTCTGACAGCCCTGTATTTAAAGCACCGGTTTATTTGCGTCATGCCGGTAAAGGCCGCAATAAGCAGCCACACCGTTTTTCGGGCGTGGCGGCTGCGAAACGTGCAGCAGTAAAACGCAAAAATAAGGGGATTAAAAAATGAAAATCGAAATCGTCAAAAAAAACTTGGTTGTTTACGACCGCACTGAAAGCCTAGTGACCAGCATATTGCGCGACCTGATGACGTTGTCAATGTTGGCATTGTGCGTGTATGTGAGCCAAGGCTCGACATGGTGGACTTTTTTAAGCGGGATGATTTTTATCGTGTGTGTGTTTACACAAACGCTTGCGGCTTTTCAGCGTAATTCCACCAAGTTTAAGACATGGGCGGAGTTTAAGGCTTGGGTAGACGCTCAGGCTGAAGAAGAGACCAAAAGCGCGAAGGCTCAAATCATATGTGGTAACGGCAATGTACAAGCCGGTGGCGATATTGTCGGACAAGGAGCACGCAAATGATCCGCTGGCTATCCGGCTTGGTCGTCAATCCGGCTACCGGCCAAATCAGCCATACCAAGTTATGGGCAAACGTGGCGGCAGCCTGTCTGACCTATAAATTTATGCAGACCGGAGATGCGCCGGAATGGCTGTGGTGGGCCTATGGATCAATGGTTGGCGGCTATGCACTGATTAAGCGCGGTATCGCCGCCGTGCCGCAGGTAGCGACTATCAACAAAGAGGAGCGGCATCATGACTAGTCAATTATGGCCGTTGATACGCCGCACATGGACGTTGTGGTTGGCTTTAGCGGTGGCGCTTATCGCCTACCGGCAAGGTTTTCAGGTGGCTTTTAACGCGCAGCAAGTCGTCATTGAGCGGGCGGAAAAAAACAAAGCTGCCGCCTTGCTGGCATCCGGGCAAGCATTTACTGCCGAGCTGGAGCGTGTTAATGCACTCAAACAAGCCCAAGCCGAAAAAACACATCAGGTAGGCACTAAGCTGGCGGCGGCGAGTGCCGAAATCAACCGCCTGAAAGCGCAATACAGAAAGGGTATTAACCATGCGATTGAGCAAGATAAACACACTGCCGGCAATGCTTGTATTGACGGCTTGGGCGCTCACGGGCTGCGCCAATACCGCCAATCCCTCGGATACAGCAACGATTAAAACCGTTGAGGTGCCTGTTATGCCCACACCGCCCGCCGCTTTAATGGTATCACCAGTACGCCCTGCTCCGCCGGAAAGCGGCACGGTGCAAAAGCTACTGGAGCACGCGGCCGATTTCGGCGGATATGTGTCGGAACTTGAAAACCAAAATGCCGCATGGAGAGCATGGGCGGGCGGACAAGTGGAGGAGCAATGAATTATCAAGAATTGATTAGCCGTACGCTCGCCGTTAAACATGCCAGCCTTGAAATGGGTTTGGCCAAAGCGCGTGAACAGCAGGCATTTGTTGAGCAGGTGTCACGCAAACTGGATGCAACCAGTTGGGATTATACGGTGCGAATGAGTACGGACTTTTCCGTAACGTTTAACCTTGATATTGGCCAAGTGAGTTTTAAACACCAATACCAAGCCGTTAAGCAAGCACTATCAGAGCGGTTTAATGTTGATTTGGAGGTTATTAATACACAGCCGGTGCTGATTGTTACCTGCCGCCGCAGCCATTACAGCTGTCGCGTTATTTTTGGAGATGTACCGCAATGATACCGACACCGATTGACTTTGAATTTGGGTTTAAAACGCTTTGGGGGTTGGCTGCCGGCGCATTTTGGTTTTGGGTAAACGGCATATCGGGCCGCCTGAAAGAAAGCGATAAACGCCACGAACAGCTTAAGGATGAATTACACAAAGTTAAGCTGGATTACGCCACAAAGGCAGAAGCGAGCGCCAATCAAACCAATTTGGCTGCGTCGCTGGACCGGCTGGAAGAAAAAATAGACAAACTCAATGACAAACTGGACCGTAAGGCAGATAAAACATGAGCATCGATAATAAAGATCCTTTGCTTGCCTCTCTCGCACGGATTGAGACCAAGCAAGACAAAATCCTGAAAAACCAAGAAAGTATGGAAGGTGAAATACAGGAAATCCGCAAAGAATGCCGAAAAACCGCCGCACTATATGGCGGCCTAGGCGGTATGACCGTGGCCGCCGGATGGGAAATGATTAAGCTAAAACTGGGTATCGGAGGCGGTTAATGGCGCATCCTAAAGAGACACGAGACAAGCTGCGCCAGCTGTATGTGAGCGGTGGGCAGACGCTGGAGACGGCGGCCATGATGTGCCAAGTGCCTTTTGCTACCGCCCGAAATTGGAAAGCATCGGAAAAGGCTAAAGGTAACGATTGGGACAAAATGAGAGCAGCCCACACGTTGGCCGGTGGCGATGTTGAGGTGGTCGCGCGTGCGATGATTGCGGGGCAAATTCTGCAATATGAAAGCGTCATGAAAGAGTTAGAAGAAAATCATGACCTAAATACAATGGATAAAGTAAAAGCCATCAGTATGTTAAGTGATTCGTACAATAAAACAATGGCTGCTCATAAGCGGCTGTTGCCCGAAGTGCACGAAGCATCTGTGGCGATTAAAACCATTGATTTACTGGCGCAACATATCAAACAGAACTATCCCAATTTAATCGAAGATTTTTTAAAAGTTTTAGATAGTTTTGAACCTGTAATTGAGCAAGAGTTTTAACCATGAGCAAAAAGCCGACCCGCGCAAAACTGCGCGAGCAAATGGAAGCCATCCGCCTTGACCTGATACAGCGCATGGAGGCGGAAGATTCAGGCTTATCGGATGCACCGGAGGATATTGCTGCCCGTCGCAAAAAGGTTTTTGACCCTAAGACGGGGTTTCGGTTTTTTGTCGAAACTTATTTCCCACACCATATACGTGGCGATTCTTGGTCGGAATTTCATGATTATTTAATCGACGAGGTAGTGCCGCGGTTGACTCAGTCGCCGGAGGCTGAAACGGATGCGATGGCCGCACCACGCGGCGAAGCCAAGACAACTTTGGGAGTGCAAATCAAATCCCTGTGGGATGAGGTGCGCAACTTCAAGCATAACGTGGTCATCATATCGGACGTTGAGGACCAAGCAGCCGGATCGGTGGAAGTCATTAAAACCGAGTTGACCGAGAACAAACGGCTGGCTTTGGATTTTCCCGAGGCGTGCGGCGTTGGTCGCCGTTGGCGTGTTGGCGAAATCATTACCAAGCAAGGCAATAAGATTAAAGCCTACGGCAGCGGCATGAAGTTACGCGGTACCAAGCATGGAGCGCGCCGCCCAGATATGGCGTATCTCGATGATATCGAGAACGACGAACATGTTGAGACACCAAAACAGCGCACCAAGTTAATGAATTGGGTCAACAAAGCAGTATTACCGCTTGGTTCGGCCGGTGAAAAATTTGACGTATTGTATGTGGGTACCATCCTACATTACGACAGTGTGCTTAACCGTATATTGGATAACGCATTTTGGACTAGCCGCCGCTTTCAGGCCATTGTTAAATGGCCTGATAACATGGCCTTGTGGGATGAATGGGAAGCCATTTACAAACACGAAGGCCAAGAGGCTGCTAAAGCGTTTTATGATGCCAACGAAGCGGAAATGTTGGAAGGCAGCAGAGTGAGCTGGGCGAAACGCCCTATCTTGCTTTTGATGACTATCCGCGCCCGTATCGGCAAAGAAGCCTTTGATTGCGAATACCAGAATGAGCCGGTCAGCGGTGAGGACGCAATCTTTGCCAACATTATTGATGATGTGCAGTTCGCTGATAAAGACTTGCCGTCTGATTTGATTTGGTTCGGCGCACTCGACCCGTCTTTGGGTAAACGCAATACCAATCGCGACCCGTCGGCTATTCTGATCGGCGGTTGGCACCGCCCTACGGTTACGCTGTATGTTTTGGTGGCGAAAATCCGCCGCCGTTTACCGGATAAAATCATTGAGGATGTGATTAAGCTGCAAAAGCAATACAAATGCCGATTGTGGGCAGTTGAGGTTGTGCAGTTTCAAGAATTTTTGAAAACAGAATTGACGAAGCGCGGGTTACAGCAAGGTGTGCCTATTCCTGCGCGGGGGGTGAAACCTATTGCTGATAAAGAGTTGCGGATTGAATCTATTCAACCGCATATGGAGAACGGGTATATCCGTATCCACAAAGACAACGCCGAGCTTATCGATCAGTTGCGCCGTTTTCCAAAGCACGCACATGATGATGGGCCCGATGCGCTGCAAATGTTGTGGGCGTTGGCCGTTGGGAACTCTGCCCCAATCGAATGGCAGAGCGTTGCCGATGATGATTTTGACCAATCCGAAATAAAAAGTAAGTGGGCTAAATAATGGCTAAGAAAGACAAAAAACCAGTGCAAAAGCCAATGGGTAAATTACAAACCGACATGGCGCAAATCACCGCTACCGGTCGGGTAATTGCCGAACACCCGTCTAACTTTATCACGCCGCAAAAAATGCGCGGGCTGTTTGAGGATGCGGAATCGGGTGACATTACCGCACAACATGAGCTTTTTGCCGACATTGAAGAGCGCGACAGCGATATCGCGGCCAATATAGGCACGCGTAAGCGCGCCGTGCTGACTTTAGACTGGCGTATTACCCCGCCACGAAATGCTACGCCTGCGGAAGAGCAGTTGGCCGAGGCTGCCTTTGAGCTGATAGACGGCTTGCCGCAGTTCGAAGATTTAATCATGGATATGATGGACGCGGTAGGACACGGCTTTTCGGCGCTGGAAGTTAAATGGGTATTGGCTGACGGCTTGTACCGCCCAACCACTTTTAGCCATCGCCCGCAAAGCTGGTTTAAGTGGGGTAAGGATGACGAACTGCTACTTAAGACGCCATCAAACCAAGAGGGTGAGCCGCTATGGCCTTATGGTTGGGTAATACACAGCCATAAATCGCGCAGTGTGCAACAGGCGCGTAACGGCCTATTCCGTACTCTGGCTTGGCTGTATATGTTTAAGCACTATGCGGTGCATGATTTTGCCGAGTTTTTAGAGTTATACGGTATGCCCATCCGTATCGGCAAATATGGCGCAGGTGCCACCGAAGCGGAAAAGCGTACGCTGCTGCGGGCGGTTGCAGAAATCGGCCACAATGCGGCCGGCATCATGCCCGAAGGTATGGAGATTGAACTGCATAATGCGGCCGCCGGTACCACCGCTACCAGCAACCCATTTTTGCAAATGGCCCAATGGTGCGAAAAATCTGCCGCCCGCCTGATTTTAGGGCAAACGCTGACCAGTAGTGCGGATGGAAAAAGCAGCACTAATGCGCTGGGTAAAGTGCATAATGAGGTGCGCCGTGATTTGCTGGTGTCGGATGCCAAGCAGATAGCGCAAACCGTCAGCCGCCAAATTATCTTGCCTTATCTGCAAATCAATTATCTCGGCATAGACCCGACCCGCGTGCCAAAATTTGAGTTTGACGTGCGCGAATCCGAAGACATTGCTGTATTTGCCGAAGCCATACCCAAACTGGTGGATGTGGGCGTGCAAATACCGGAAACGTGGGTGCGCGACAAACTGACCATACCCGAGCCGGGCGAAGGCGAAAAAGTGTTAGCGAGACAGCAGTCAAACCCTGTGAATCAGGCAGCATTGGCAGCTTTATCCGCACGCATACCGGCTGACCACCCCGCCGCCCGCGAGCAGCAAGTATTGGATGGAGTATTAGACGAGGCATTAGAGATACCCGATTTTAACGCGCAACTCAATCCAATTATCAAACAGGCAGTAGCCGCGCTGGCAGCATGTAAAAGCTATGAAGAGGCGGATGCCGCCTTAACAGCGCTCTACCCGCAGCTGGATAACAAAACCCTGCAAGGCTATATGCAAAATGCGCTGTTTTTGAGTGACCTGTTGGGGCAAGCCGATGCCAAGCATTAATTTTGCACTCGGACTGAAACCTGCAAAAGCGATTGAGTGGCTCAAGGCCAAAAACGTTACCGCCGAAAATTACCGTAATCTGACCGCCAGCGAGATTGCCAAAGTATATACGATTGCCCGCATGACCGATTTGGATATGCTGCATGATATTAAGCAATCGATGATAACTGCTAAGGAAAACGGCCTATCGTATCAAGATTGGCGCAAAGACATATTACAGCATCTGCAAAACAAAGGCTGGTTACACCCTAATGGCCACAACGGACAAGACATCATCGACCCGAAGACGGGAGAGGTGTTCGGACCGCCACGCCGCTTGGAAAACATCTACCGCACTAATATGCAGTCCGCCTACCAAGCGGGACGATATCAGACCTATATGGGTAATATCGACAACCGCCCTTATTGGATGTATGACGCGGTAGGAGACCACCGCACCCGCCCTGCTCACGCGGCTATGGATGGGTTGGTATACCGCTATGATGATCCTTTTTGGGCTACATTTTATCCGCCAAACGGCTACCGCTGCCGCTGTACGGTAGTGGCTTTGTCCGAGCGTGATGTGGCGCGCAACGGCTATATTGTGGGGCAATCTACCGAACAAAATTTAATTGAGACCCATAAAGTCTATAACAAACAAGGCGACAGCTACCTAACCAAGGCTTACAAAGCACCGGACGGACGTCTTTACACGACTGACCGAGGGTTTGATTACAACGCCGGGCGGATGAATTATCGCCCGAATCTAGATAATTATGATCGTGGTTTGGCGCATCAGTTTGCTAGAGTAGAAATGTCGGGCGCGGAGTTTAAAGCATCTTTTAAGCAGCTGGCTGCTGAATTTGACGAGGTAAAAAAACGCCTGAGCATTAACGGTAAACCGGATAGCCAACAGCAAATCGCCATCCGAAACACATTATCGCGCCGACTGAAATTTGCAGCAGGTGTGTTGTCGGAACAAACGCAGGCATTGGCTGGCATCGGCCGCCGCACGGTTTGGCTATCGGACGATACGTTGATTAAGCAGATGGATAGCCGCAGTGGGCAAGACTTCGGATTAGACTATTATGAGTATTTGCCGGAATTGTTACACCATCCCGAAAACGTGATTGCAGACGGCAAACATATAGTGTTAACGGGGCGGTACCAAGATAGTTTGTTGCTGGCTGTGGTGAAATATATTGCGGATGCAGATGAGGTGTATTTGCAGTCTTACCGCATTACAAGCGGTAAAGAGATTGAAAAGCTGATACAGCGCGTGAAAACGAAATAGGCATCGGGCAAGGCTCGAACTCACTTGCACACGCTCTCGGACACCCTTTCGGGCAGGCCGCGGTATCGAGATTATCACCGCTTTTCCGATGCCTTAAGGACATAATACCATGATTGAAGTAGAAATAAAAAATATCTTTGCGGTGCAAAACCAAATCGAACGGCTGCAAGCAGGGACTGAAAACCGTTATCTGTTGATGCGTCGTTTATCCGGCACCATGCACGCAGCGGTGCTGACCAATTTCAGGCAGAGCGGCCGCCCGAAATGGTTGGGGCTGCAATACCGTAACGGCAAGCCTCTTATGGATAACGGCGACCTGAGCCGAAGCATTACCGAACTGTCCGATAACGATACCGCGATTGTGGGTACCAATTTGGTTTATGCCGCCATCCACAATTTCGGCGGCCTTGCGGGCAGAGGCCGGAAAGTGCGCATCCCACGGCGAGAATTTATGGTGTTGACCAATGATGACAAACAGGATTTGATGGACGATGTACAGGATTATTTCAGGCAGCTAATCAAGTAATCGGTATCGGATTTAAAAAACGCGCTTTTTAGCGCGTTTTTATTTTGGGTGATGGTTTGGTATAGGCGAGTATGGGAACAAGCCTTAAAAAAGCATTTAAACGCCTTTTAAATATGGTTATGCACTACAAAGACAAAACCCGCAGCAGGGTTTGAAACTTATCGGCTCTATCGGAGGGTGTCGGCGGCGGCACAATGGCCACATTGATGAGGATATATCGCCATGTCGAAAAACCAACTGACTTTAGCCGCGTGCAGTTTTGAGGTAAGCCCGAAAAACGGCCGCATCCAACTATTACCCTACGGCGAGTTCCGGGCTGTCGATGGCAGACCGCAGGATGTGCCCGCTTGGTATCTGACTGAAGAAAACGGACATGACGTAGTCGCGTTGGCTAACAGCAGCCGCAACCAACTGGTGGTCGATTACGAACACCAAACATTATACAAAGAGCAAAACGGACAACCCGCACCTGCTGCCGGCTGGATGCGCTGGCTGGAGTTTACCCCGCAAGGTTTATTTGCCGATGTGGATTGGACGGACAAGGCTGCTGCCGCGATTGCCGCCAAAGAATACCGTTATGTATCCGCCGTATTTTCGTACGACACCCAAGGCTATGTGCGCAAAATCTACCATGCCGCGCTGACCAATTACCCGGCTTTAGACGGCATGCAGGAAGTGTTGGCGGCAGCGTCGGCACAATTATTAACCACCGAAACGGAGCAAAACCCAATGAAAGAGTTGTTGCAACAATTATTCGGCATGCCGCAGGCAACGGAAGACGAGCTTAAAGCCGCCTTGACCGCGCTACTGCAAGCCAAACCTCAAAATGTTGCTTTATCTGCCGATGTATTTGCGCAGCTGGCCGAGAAAGACAGCAAAATCGCCGCCTTAACAGCCAAAGGCCAACCTGACCCGACTAAATATGCGCCCGTTGAAATGGTGCAGCAACTGCAAGGCCAGCTGGCTGCACTAACTGCCGAACGCGAAGCGGATAAAGGCCATGCACTGATTACCGCTGCACTCGCCGCAGGCAAACTGCTGCCGGCTCAGAAAGAATGGGCGGAAAGCGTGCTGAAGCAGCCGAACGGCTTTGCTTTTTTAAGCGGCTACATCGAAAACGCGCAACCCGTTGCGGCTTTAACCAGCACGCAAACCGACGGTAAACAGCCGGAAGAGCGCGTGGCTGCCTTGACTGCCGAAGAGCGGGCCGCCGCGAAAATGCTGGGCATGTCTGATGCCGAGTTCAAGCAAATCAAAGAAAGCGAAGGTAAGTAATGAATAAAACCCAAATCCTGCAAGCGTTGACTGTTGCATTCCGTAAAGAATTTTCCGACGGTCTGAAACACCGCGAACCCACTTTTAATAAGGTGGCTATGGTGATTCCGTCCACTACCGCAGTAAATACCTATGCGTGGCTGAGTGCATTCCCAAAAATGCGCGAGTGGGTGGGCGAACGCCAAATCAAAAAGCTGGGCAAACAGGCGATGTCAATCAGTAACAAACTGTTTGAATCCACTGTAAGCGTGCCCCGCACCGACATCGAAGACGATCAGGTTGGCATTTACCGCTCGATTATGAAGCAAGCCGGTGTTGCTGCTGCCGAATTGCCTGATGATTTGGTGTGGCCTTTGCTGGCAAAAGGTAAATCAACCTTGTGCTATGACGGCCAAAACTTCTTTGATACCGAGCACGTTTGGTATGCCGAAACCGACGGCACCGGCAGCCCCACCACCATGAGCAACTTAACCACAGGTTCGGATACTTCGGCGCCGACTTGGTATGTGATTGACGATACCAACGTAATCATGCCTTTGGTTTACCAAGAACGGACCAAACCTGAATTTGAAGAGAAGTTCGACCCAGCTAAGTCTGACAAGGTGTTTATGGAAGACACTTATTTGTACGGTATCCGTGCCCGCGGTAACGCCGGTTTCGGTTTGTGGCAATTGGCTCATATGGTTGAAAAAACCAACCTGACCAAAGAATCGCTGGCCAAAGTGGTTAAAGCCATGAAAGAAATCAAAGGCGACGGCGGCATACCGCTGAAAATCAACCCGAGCCTGTTGGTGGTTCCGCCGGCCTTGGAAGAGACTGCCCGTGAGATTTTGGAACAAGAGTTTCAAAACGGCACCAGCAACACTTGGAAAGGCCGTCTGAAGCTGCACGTTGAATACGGCTTATCTTAAACCCGGTTTCAGACAGGCTTAAACAGGTTTTAAAGCCTGTCTGAAAAGGAGAATTTAATGGCTACAAAAGCAAGCAACAAGAAAGCGGCTGAGCCGAAAGTTACTGAAACTTCAGTTGGTGAGCTTCCGCAAGAAGCGGAGGCGATTGAATCGGCTGAGGTTTCCCCCGTTGAATCGGCTGAGACATTTAAAGCGAAAGAGGTGGAGATTGAATATCTAGAAGTAACCACCAAGCACGACGAACCTTACCGACGCTGCGGCCGCGTCTTTGGAGTGGAAGTAACCCGCCTTGAGTTTGATGAGCTGACGACTGAGGAAGTAGAGCGTTTGGCCGAAGACCCGCACTTGATTGTGCACTTTATCAGCAAGGATGAGTAATGGCTTACGCAAGCGTACAAGATATGGTGGATCGGTTTGGTGACTTGGAGTTAATCCAAATCACCGACCGAAACCGAGACGGTGAAATCGACCGCGATGTGGCACAAACCGCATTAGACGATGCCACGGCTGAAATCGATGCTTATCTTGGCCGTTTTGCCCGCCCGTTTGCCGATACGCCGCCCATCTTGGTGCGCTTGTGCTGCGATATTGCCCGTTACCGCTTGTCTGCTGCCAACGGTGTATTGATTACAGACGAGATCCGTAACCGCTACAAAATCGACGTACTCGATTTGCTGCGTGCGATTGCCAAAGGCGATGTACAGCTGGGTGTGGATGATGCGGGCGGCGAAATTGCGGCGGCGGATAACGGTGTGTTGTTCGTGAATGGTCAAAATAAGGTGTTCGGACGTGATAACCGCAATTGAGCAAGCCATTACCGAGCGATTGAGCAAAGGCTTGGGCGTGATGGTGAGATCCGTCAAGAGCTATAACGGAGAGGCCGATGATTTGGCCGGGCAAATCCACGCCTTGCCCGCCGTGTGGATTACCTATGGCGGCAGCAAAGTAGAAACAATGAGTACCGGTGCAGGACGCTACCAAGATGCGGCCGAATTTGTGGTGATGGTAGCTACCCGCAACCTGCGTAATGATGCAGCGCAACGGCAAGGTGGTATCGATAGCCGCGAAATCGGTAGTAATGATTTGATTTACGCCGTGCGCCGCTTGCTAGACGGCCAACGATTGGGCTTTGGCGACAGCCGCGGCTTAACACCCAAAGCAGTGCGAGCGGTAGCCAATCATGCCTTAGTGCAAACCGCCGCGGTCAGCATTTATGCAGTTGAATACACCATCCGGTTTAACAGTTACCCACTTGAAAACGACCGCTACCCAGAACAGACCGACGACACGGCAAACCCCGACCATATCTTTACCAAATACCGCGGAACTTTGTCCGATCCGTGGCCTGATTTGCATGGTGTCAACGGCAAGATTTACGATCCTATCGGCGGCGGTAGAGTGCTAATGGATACTGACTTGCAAAAAAAGGAGCAAAAAAAATGATTAAAGTGACAGCAGCCGACGGCTTGCGCGTACCCAAAGAAGGCCGCCCTCACGATTATATTGGCCAAGAGGCAACCGAAGTGCCGGATACGCTGTATTACCGCCGCCTGATTGCAGACGGCGACCTGATTGTAACCACTGATGCCGCCAAGAAAGGTAAAGCATGATTGATTTTGACACCATCCCCGGCAGCGTGCGCGTACCGGGTCGTTATATCGAATTTAACACCAAAACCGCTGTCAGCGGCTTGCCGCAAAATCCGCAAAAAATGGTGCTGATTGCACCGATGACGACAGGCCGCCAAGCCGCATTGGAACCGGTAAACCTGTTTAGCGATGCCGAGGCGGCAGACCTCTTCGGCGCCGGCTCTTGGGCGCATTTGTGTGTGCGTCAGGCATTTACCAATAATGCTTATTTGGATTTAACCGTGATCGGCGTGGCCGATGCTTCGGACGGAGCCACCGCCGCCACAGGCAGCGTTAACGTATCCGGCAAAGCTACGGGCACGGGTATCGCCTCTATTGTGCTGGGCGGTATTGCATACAACACCGCAGTGGCCATTGACGATACCGCCGAGGCGGTGGCATCCCGTTTGCGTGCCTTGCTGGCCGCACCGGACAGCCCAGCTACTGCCGCAGGCAGCAGCGGTACGGTAGCCTTAACCGCAAAATGCAAAGGTGAGATCGGCAATGATTTGGCCTTAACCGCAAAATGTACCGCCGCCGGTTTAAGCCTTAGTGCAAATGCCTTTACCGGCGGTGCCGGCAACGCGGATATTTCCGCCGCGCTGGCCAAAATCGCCGGTAAGCGTTATCACATCATTTGCAGTGCGTTTGCAGATGACGCCAACGCCAAACGTTTGAGCAACCATTTGGCCGCAGTATCCAACGCGATCGAAAAACGTGGAGCCGTGGGTGTGATTGGCCAACGCGGCAGCTTGTCGGCCGGTACGACTTTTGCCGGCAAACTCAATGATGGCCGTATCAGTATCCCTTGGTATAAGGGCGCAATCGAGAGCAGCGCACTGATTGCGGCAGGTTATGCGGCGGTGTTGGCCTTTGAGGAGGACCCTGCAAAACCATTGAATACCTTGGAAATAAAAGGCTTAAGTATTACCGAAGATGCCAACTGGCCGCTGTATGCGGAGCTTAACAATGCACTGTATAACGGCTTAAGCCCGCTGACGGTGGTAAACAACAAAGTGCAGATTTTACGCGGAGTATCCAGCTATACCCGTAACGCTACCGGCACGGAAGACCCCGCGTTGCTGGATATTACGACCATCCGCACATTGGACTATGTGCGCGATGCGGTAAACCAGCGCATTGCCCTGCGTTTCCCGCGCGAAAAGCTGCATAACCGCACCCCGCAGAAAGTACGCTCGGAAATTTTAGACGTGCTGATGAAGCTGGAAGATGCCGAAATCATCGAAAACGTAGCTGCCAATGCACCCAAGCTGCTGGTAGAGCGTGCGCCGAACGACCCGAACCGCCTGAATGCGGTTATCCCTGCGGATGTGGTAAACGGCCTGCATGTTTTTGCCGCCCGCATTGATTTGTATCTGTAAACCATGTTTAGGCAGCCGTTAAACCCTCTTTAAAGGCTGCCTGAAAAAAACAAAAAGGAAATAGCATGAGCAACGCAACCTACGCCGGCGCGGTAGTGATGGAGGTTAACGGCCGCGATATTGAGATTGTGAGCATCAAGCCGCAAACCACTACCGGCCGCAAGCCTGTTAAAACCATGAACCGCCAAGGCCGCGTAATGGGCTATTGCGACGGCGTGACCGAGCATAAATTGAGCGTGACCGCCGCCATCCCGATTGACGGAACTGAAGTGGATTGGGATAACATCACCAAGGCTAAAATCACCATCTACCCAATCAATAAAGAAGACCGCCGCACGTCTTATATCGATTGCTTTACCGTGGAAACCAGCGAGCAGTACGAGGCCGACAACGAGGCACGCATCGATATCGAGATGATTGCCCTGCACAAAGTAACGGAGTAAGGCTATGCAACACATAATTAATTTAATGTGGGGTTTGCCGGTACCCGGTACGGACCGCGTTGTTAAACAAGTCATCCTGCGCCCGCTGACCATCGGTGGAGAGCTGCGGGCGGTGGCGGAGCTTGAAGATATGGACTTGGGAGATGGCCGAGGCGAATCCGGGAAAACCACGGCTATGATAGCTGAAACGCTGGCCTATTGGGCTCAACAATTGACCGTCGACGGTATCGATCCCAAACAGATGACGGCAACCTATCTGATGGATAACCTGACGGGCGAAGACTACAACATCATTTTGGCTGAGCAGGATGTCATGCGCACAAAATACACCGCCGCTACGGTACCCAGCGCAGCAGCCGCAGCGGAAAACCCTTAAAACACAGCTACGCATCACTGCACCGTAATTACCGCCAATCGGTTATTTTAATGGCCAAAGCAGGCTTGCCCGCAGAAACGGTAGCTGCCATGTGCCATGCAGAGTTAATGGCTTGGTTTGACGACGTACTTGCCAGTTTGGGTATCAAGCAGCCTAAAGACGACGGTGTAATCATTTCACAGCGACACCCGAAACCGAGCACATAGGCCGTTGAAAATTGAGTTTTAAGTTATGTTAAAATCAAGCCGTGTAATGTTGCACGGCTTTTTGTTTTGCGGGGGGATATGAAAAATATATGGGTTTTATTAGCTGTTGCATTGGCTGCCTGCGGCGGTGATTCAAGGGAGCCGGTTAAAGAAATAAAGCAACTGGAAAAAATACAAGAACAGCAAAAAACCTTTAGAAAACAAGTTTTCTTATATATTGATGATTTTAATCAACGAATGAGGAATGCAAACATAGATGCCTCAATAGCGGGAACAAGCGTACATGAAAACCTAGTTTCTGATACACCTAGTATGCATGCAGTAGTAAACCCATCACTTAAAATTGAATGGTTAGCGAATACCAATAGAACAGACATTAGAGGATTGGTTATTACACAAGATTCGAAGATGTTTTCAGATAATAACGCGGTAGAACACTTTTTGATAAATTGTGGGTTGCTGGCTGCTGGTATCAATATGACGGAGAGTGATAGCATCCAACTTTGCACAACTATTCAGGAGTATTTGCGCAGATTAGTAGAAATGCACAAATTTTATGAAGAAGGTGATCCTCCTCAGAAAGTCAGCTTTGAATTTAAAGGGTATAAATATATTCTAGGTTTTGGTGGGCAATATGTATTTTATTCTCGAGAAATTATGAATCAATAAAGGGCTTGAAGCCTATCAAATACTCTTTAAAGCAGCCTATAAGCCATAATTAACTGTGAGTTAATATGAGTTTAAAGGCTGCTTTTTTATGGCAAACGGATTAATGAAATTAGTATTGTCGCTAACCGGGCGGGATGACGGCGCACGCCGTCTATTGGCAGACACCGAGCGGCAGTTAAAACGTACCGCTTTGTCCAAGCAGCAGGCGGCACGGGCCAACAGGCCATACGAAGTAGCAGGTATCCGATCGGAAAAGAATATACGGCGAGAAATCCGAGCAACCGAAGCCGCTTATAACCGCCTGCGCCGTAGTGGGATTGCCTCTCAAAATGACTTGTCCCGTGCCGCCCGTGCAACCAAGCAACGTATTGCTGAATTAAATGCAGAATTAGGCAGAAGTTCAAAATTGCAAAAAGCAACGCATTTAGGTGGTGCGGCTTTAGCCGCGGGAACAGCTGCTTACGCGGTGCTAAAGCCAGCGATGGATGATAAGAAACAGCTTAACGCCAATATCAATCAAGTGGCGCGCCAAGCTTTTATTGAGGACGAAAACAAGTCAGCCCAATGGATTGCAACCCAAGGGGCAGCTGAAATTAAGAAGCTGGCATTAAGTTTAATTGAGTCTAATGGAGGTAATGCTGATTCAGCTTTGGGTATGATTAGTGCCATGATGACCAATGGTATGAGCTTCAAAGAGGTTAAGGCAGACGCTAAAACCTCTTATGCCGCCATGATGGCGGCTAGCGAAAACGGTCAATATAACCCTGATGATACCGCCAAATTGATGAAGGTACTTAAAGACGCTGGGTTTAATGGTAAAGATTTAGGCTTGGCTTTTGAAAAGGCTTTGCAGTCTGGCCTAGATGGTAATTTTGAGATTACCGATATGGTGCGCGAATTACCCGCACTGTTACCACAAGCGCAGCAAGCGGGCTTAAACGGTATGCAGGGCCTTGAATATTTGTTGTCATTATTGCAATCAGCGGCCAATAAAACAGGATCAACCAGCGAAGCGGCTACCAACGTCAGCAATATTCTTAATAAGGCTTTGGCAGCAGATACGGTGAAACGTTTGTCGAAACTGGCTAATCCAGCATCTCCCGGAAAAGGAATTGACTGGGAAGGCTCTGTTTTACGTGGCAAAGAGAATGGCGAGAATGCCGTACAAGTATTAAGCCGTTTGGTTGATGCTATGTTAGCCAAAGACAACGAATATCAAAACTATAAAGCAAAATCGGAAAAAGGCGACAATACAGCTAAAGAGCAAATGAATATGATGCGTGGCTTTGTATTATCACAAGTAATGCCGGATTTGCAAGCCAAACAAGGCTTACTTGCCGCGGCTGATTTAGAACAAATTAGCAGCTATATGAAATCGTTGGCCGGCGTTACCCATGAAAACGGCAAAGTAAACCGCCTCAATGAAGCCCGGATGTTGACCGACGCCGCGAAGCAAGAAAAAAATAATGCTATGGCCTTGCTGCAAGAAGACATTACAGAGCCTTTGATTAATTTTCAAACAAAATTAACCGGGTTGTCAGCTGAGTTCCCAAACGCAACACTGGCTACAAAAACCCTTGCAGCATCTGCAATGGCGGCGGCTGGCGCATTGGGTGCATTGGCATTGGTAAACGGTAAGGGATTGGGCGATTTGATCCCGGGTGGAAAAGGTGGAGTTCCTAAGGGTGGTGTGGGTGGCGGATTGCTGGGCAAGATTGGCAGCAAGTTGTTAAACGCCAAAACAGGTTTAGGCTTAGGTTTGTTGTTTCATGCGGATAGTTTAAACACAGGCGAAGATGAGCGAATGGCTGCGATGCGTGAAGCATACCGCACAGGTAAGCCTTATCTTCCGGCGCAGCCGAGACCACGCTTGAGGGCGGAACCTTTAGCACCTTTAAGGCCGCTCGAGCCACTTAAACCAGCCGAACCATTGGCACCTATTATCACCCAACAAACCGCTGCTTACCAAACGGCAATCGCGGAACAAACCGCGGCCTATCACAATGCTTTAGCAGCAGACACCGAGGCGGTAACAGCCGGTCTGAACAATATCAACAGCACGCTGGGCGGGCTGAATCAAACGATCCAAAACAATATGACGGTTACGCTTGACGGACGCATCATTGCCAACGAAGTATCGCGTCACCAAGTGGCTATGTTTGGCCGAGGAGCCGGACAATGAGCGGATGGCATACGGTATTACAGGACGCATCATATAAAGATGCTGGCTTTGCCGTGCAGGCTTTGGACGAGAGTAACGGCAAGGCATTAGTTGAGCATGCGCGGCCATTTGTGCAGGGTATCGACTTAGAGGATATGGGCACCACAGGCCGCCAAGTGCAGGTTAGCGCGGTGTTTTGGGGCAAAGGCTACCACGGCAAGCTATTGCGTTTGCTGGAGGCACTGGAAGACCCGGGCGCTGGCGTGTTGGTGCATCCGGTGTGGGGGCGGCTGCAAAATATGATTGCCGCCAGCTGGAGCTACCGCCATGAAGCGGACTATGTGGATTACGCCACCATAGATATTACATTCCGCGAGGCGGCGGAAGCGCAAAAAATCTTCATTTTTGAAAACAGCTTTTTAGTAGCACTTGAAAACCTGATTGCCGCAATCGACAGCTACCGCGAAGCGGCATTTGGTTTTATCGATGCTCTGCTGGCTGTGGATGCGGGCATATCTGATTTATGGGGCAGCGCATTGGGGATTTGGAGCGCAGGCGCAGGCGTATTTTCAGCTATGCGAGGCTTATTTGATTTTGATGCGGTGGGCTGGTCGTGGGGCGGCTCTTACAGTCATGCCGCATTCCGTGAGGGTTTAGGTGCAAATATGAGCCGCATGGCCGATATGGTAAGCACGGGGTTGGCGTCAGATAGTGCTACCGCTGTAACGGATACCCGGCAAGGCGGATTATCGGCACGTCGTCGATTTGACGCAGCAGCATTGACAGCCGATAAATGCAATGCCCTGCCCGCGGATTTATTGAGCGGCAAGGGGCAAATGCCGCAACTGCAAAAGATTACGCCTGCGCAAATGCAGCCGGTTGTAGCGGCTACACGAGCCGCTGTATGTGCGGCAATGGTATCGCTGGCTGCCACTCTGATTGAGGATGAGGGCGAGCAAATGAGTGCTCCCGAGCTGATGCACATCAACCGCCAAATGCGCCTGCGCATCCAATCCGAAATCGAGTTTATGCGTGATATTCAGTCGCGCGCCACGTCGGCCGGCAGTGTAAATGCTGATGCTTTATACAGTCGGGCTTATGAGGCGGCGGAAGCATTGCGCCGCACTGCGGGCGGTTTAAATAGCCTGATTGTGGCGGCTATCAACCAAAAGCCGCCGCTGATTGTACGGGCGGCACCGATAAACGGCACCATCCATCAGATTGCGTTTGCTTTTTACGGCGATATTAGCCGAGCCGACGAGTTGATGCGCTTAAATCCGCATATCAGACATCCCGCATTTATTGATAAAGGTATTTGGGTGAACGGCTATGCAAAATAACCGATACGGCAATACGGTGGCGCTGAGGATTGCCGGGAAAGAGCACCGCAATTGGCAGAGCTACGACATAGACAGCGATTATTTAATTCCTGCCGATGCCTTTGATTTTCAGTTGGGGATTGGCGCGGGTGAAACCGAAGTGCCGGATTTATCCGGTGAAAGCTGCGAAGTGGTGTTAAACGGACAAACGGTGATGACGGGGATTATCGGCGGTCAAACCCACAACAAAGAAAAAGGCAGTCGGGATTTGCGTATTAGCGGCCGTGATTTGGCCGGATTGCTGGTGGATTGCTCGGCAGCGCAACTTAACGTAAAAGGCATGACAATACTGGATGCCGCTAAAAAGCTGGTGGCTCCGTGGCCGCAAATCAAATCGGTGGTGTTGCGTGCGGAAAAAAACGCAACGCTGGATAAAATCGACATTGAACCGGGCGAAACGGTATGGCAGGTGCTGACCCACTTGGCCAACTCGGTGGGATTGCATCCGTGGTTTGAGCCAGACGGCACATTGGTGGTCGGTGGCGCGGATTACAGCACACCGCCGGTGGCGACCTTATGCTGGAGCCGTACCGATATCCGCCGGAACATTGAGCAAATCACCATTGAACATAATGCCGATGAGCGGTTTTCGGAGGTGACGTTTTTGGCGCAGAGCCACGCCAAGGTAGGCAATAGCGCCAAACACGATTTAAAGTGGGTTTATAAAGACCCGACCATGACATTGTACAAACCAAAAACTGTGGTGGTGGCAGATGCCGAAAACTTGGAGGCTTTGCAAAGGCAAGCCAAGAAGCAATTGGCTGATTGGCGGTTGGAAGGCTTGACCATTACGGTTATTGTCGGCGACCACAAAACTGAAGCGGGGCAGCTTTGGCAACCCGGCCAACGGGTGCATTTAATCGATGAAGAAGAAGGCATTGATGCTATTTTCTTTTTAATGGGACGACGGTTTTTACTATCCCGCTTTAACGGCACGCAAACAGAATTGAGACTAAAAGAAGACGGTGTATGGACACCGGACGCCTACCCAACCAAAGCTGAAGCGGCCCGCAAGCGCAAAGGCAAAAAGAAAAGCGTTACCGATCGGCGTAAAGGTGCAAAAGGTGGCGCAGGGAATAAACAAACAGAAACGGCGGTGTTTGAATGAGTTTGGCAAAAATGGCAAGACGAGCGGCTCAAACGGCCAAAACGTTGGGCGATACCGTCCGCGCCGCCTTTAGAGGCAAAATTACGCTGGTAGTATCATCGGAACCTATCCAGCGTGTGCAATTGAGCGGATTGGCGGCCGAAACATTGCAAGACTTGGAACATTTGCAGGAATACGGTTTTGCGAGTAATCCGCCAGCCGGATCGGAGGCGGTGGTGATACCGTTGGGCGGCAATACTTCGCACGGCGTGATTGTGTGCAGCCAGCACGGCAGCTACCGAATCAAAAACCTTAATCCCGGAGAGACGGCGATTTTTAACCATGAAGGCGCAAAAATCGTGATCAAGCAAGGCCGCATTATTGAGGCGGATTGCGATACTTATAAAATCAATTGCAAACAATATGAGGTCAATGCGGAGAGTAGCGCAAACTTCCACACGCCGACACTTGAAACCAGCGCCGTATTAACCGCACAAGGACAAATCAACGGCAACGGCGGTATGGCTATCAAGGGCGGCGACGGCGCTACCTTTAGCGGTGATGTTAAACAAATAGGTGGTAGCTTTAATACCGACGGCGACGTGGTGGCCAGCGATATATCGTTGTGCAAACACACGCATACAGACAGCATCGGCGGCAAAACCTCGACGCCAGAACCGACATAGATAAGCAGACCTTTGGCAGCCTTCGGGCTGCTTTTTTTATGCAAGCGGGTTTGAAACCCGTTGCCTCTGCCGCCGTGTCTGCTATCGGCACAATACGCTTATGGATAAAGAGCTTGATACCGCCACGGGCGATTACACCGGCAAGACTATTAATACCCTGAAAAATGCGGTGTATATCCGCTTAATGACGCCATTGGGCAGTTGGTGGGCGGATAAAACCGTAGGTTCACAACTGCATTTGCTGCAACGCGAAAAAGATATTGCCAAGGTATCGCTGTTGGCTGAGCAATACGCCCGCGAGGCGTTAGAACCGATTGTCAAAAGCGGTCGCGCCGAACGGATTACGGTAACGGCAGAGCAACCAAAAAACGGTCGCCTATATCTGCATATCCGCGTGGAAACGGCGGCAGGCGGCTTTGACTATCGCCACGGAGTATCCGTGATTTAACCCTATAAAAAGGCTTTAAAGCGTGTTTGAAATACCGACATTTGAGCAAATCCGCGCATCTATTTTGCGTGATACCCAATCGCTCGATCCGACGGCAGATATCAGCCCGGATAGTGATCATTATGTGCATGCCAGCCGTTTGGCGAGTGTCGCAGTGGGCCAATACGCGCATCAGGCTTGGATTGTACGGCAAATATTTCCGGATACGGCGGATAGCGAATACTTGGAGCGGCACGCCAACTTGCGTGGATTGAAACGCCGCAATGCAACCACTGCCGCCGGATATGCCGATATCAGCGGCACGGCCGGAGCGGAAATTGCAGCCGGTTTACTGATTAAACGAGGCGATTATTTATACCGCACTCTATCCACGGCTGTCGTTGGCCACGGCGGAATGGTGCAAATACCGATCGCCGCACTAGACAATGGGACGGTAACGCACGCAAAGGCAGCAGCTGCTCAATTTATGGCTGCGCCCGCCGGTGTGCAGTCTGAATGTGTGATTACGGTGGAAGGTGGTACTGATGCCGAAAGTGATGCCGCACTGTTGGATCGATTGCTTGAGCGAATCCGTCGGCCTGCCGCCGGGGGCAATAAATACGATTTTAAAAATTGGGCGCTGAATGTGGACGGCGTTACATCTGCTTATGTATATCCCCTGCGTAGAGGCGAGGGTACGGTAGATATTGTCATTACAAGCTCAGGCGGCATGCCAAGCGAAGACACGATTAAAAAATGCCAAGACTATATCGATGAGGTTAGGCCGGTAACAGCACGTAATGTATTGGTTATGGCACCTATATCGGTAGAAGTAGATGTTACCGCCAGCGTATATATACCCGGTGTAGCCGATGTTCAATCGCCGGTAGAACGAGCATTAGAAGAACATTTTGCAAAAATCGAGCCGGGTGACGATGTTGTCGTATCACAAATTGAGGCTGTTATTAGCAATGTGGCCGGAGTATCTGACCGCCATTTAACTGCTCCTGCGGCCAATTTGCTGGCTACTAATAATGATGATGTACGCTGGTACCGCTTAGGCAGAGTAACCATTAATAGGATGGGTTAAGCAATGGGCTATCAAGATACGCTGCTAGCTCTTTTGCCGCCTGTTTCGTATGCCCGCAATACAGATGGACAACGTAATCAAGCCGCAATTGATGCAAACGTATTAGACGCCGCAGATGCGGCGGCAGAGATAGTCGTTAATGCCATAACGCCGGATTTGGCCGATAGCTTGATTGACAACTGGGAGCGTGTGCTTGGTTTGGATAATTCCGACAAGCCCTATACCTACCGGGTTGATGCCGCTATTGCCAAAATCAACGCCATAGGCGGTTTGAGTATACCCTACTTCGTGAATTTGGCCGCAGGAGCGGGATACGACATCCACATCACGGAAGAAGATCAGTTCCGTGCCGGCGAAAGCTGCGCGGGGGATGAATTAAATGATGAATTAAGCCAATACCGCTGGTGCGTGGATATTGCCGATGGTAAAGCGAATGCCTACATTTTTCGGGCCGGTGAATCACGCGCGGGGGAACGCATCAGCGTATTTGCAGACCCGATTTTAGAAACCATGTTTGAAGAACTCAAACCGGCTTGGACTTCTTGCCGATTTGTGTATACAGAGGAAGCCTAAAAATGGACTTAATCCAAACGCCAGACCGACAGTTTACAGACGGAACACGCCGTGTGCCGGGTACGCCTGTGCCTGCGTGGTGGCTTAACGGCCTACAAGGCGAGCTGGCACATGTTATCGAATCCGCCGGCATAGAGCTGGACAAAAGCAGATCAGACCAGCTGCTCGACGCTTTGCGCGCATGGGTCGCAAAGGATGCCGCCGCTAATGTAGTGTCGGTGGCCGCCCTTAAGCTGATGCAAGCTACGCCCGGCATGGTTGTGCAGGTACAGGGATATCATGCCGATAAAACCATTGGTGGCGGGTTATTTACTGCTGTTTCTGCATCTAGTGTGGACAGCAAAATAGACGACGGTATCTATATCTCGGGTAACGGTATTGCTTGGGTGCGGATTTGCAATGATGTGCAACCCGAGTATTTTGGAGCACGAGCCGACGGTATTGCCGATGATACTGCGGCATTATTGGCCGCGGCCGCAGCAGCAACAAAGATAAAGCGTACTTTGCGAGGAGGCGGCAAGTATAAATTAACGCAGGCTTTAAATTTGAGGGAGCTGCCGGTAGATATGCCGGACGCAGATTTTGTTGTGTCCGGAGATGGTCAAATCA
>NZ_JBLUPI010000015.1:0-41079 GCF_048060015.1 Neisseria sp. S1 | reverse complement strand
ATTTTGTAGCAGCTCTGATTTCTAATGTGTCCATTTTTTAATTTCCTTGTATGTTTAACTGATGGATACATGATGCCCTAGCTTCTTAAAACAGCCGAGCAATCGGAGTGCTTTGTTCAAGCCAATAAAAAAAATCCTGCCTTTGTTTGGCAGGATTTGAAAATTTATTGCACATGGTGAAATAAATTTAAAAACGGTTTATCTCAAAAATTGCGCTGATTTATCGCGCGCGGCTTCAGGATAAGGCCGGCCATTGCTGCATTAACAGGCTTTCAATACCTTGCTTGAGGCCGTCTGAAACAAACGGATTGCCGTATTTCTGCTGCGCCGCAAACAATTGGTGTAATTCTTGCTGTAAATCTTTGCGGTCAAACGTATGCGTATAATCGCCACGCTGGTTACGTATATGCCCGCTTTGGGCTTGGAATTTTTTAACAGCCAATTCAGCAGGAGTACGGTACTCGCTACTTTGTAAGGCTTGGTGGTTTTCGTGTACACCTGCCAATAATCTGCCTAATTCTTTATCCGCGCCTTCGCTTTCATTTTTACGTTGGGAAAGATAACCTCGATGTTTTACCAAATGTAGCAAAACAGCAGCCCATTCCTTCGGCATTAATTTTCGATCCAAACCATCAACACGCAATTGCCAAGGCGTATTCGGTAGCGCTTTAACCAAGCCCTCCGCATTAAGATCATCTGCATGCAAAATACCCTCACGCTTCAATAAACGGCGGGCACGCAACAAACGATGGGTGCGGCGGCGGATCAACCGGCGGGCACTTCGCGCTTGGCGGCGGGCGGCAGCTAAAGAATCGCCTGTTTTCGGCACTTCGGCGCGCTCAAAAGTACGTACGCCCACATCAATCAAACGGGTAGGATTTTCTTCTGTATCGATTTCCACTACGGCCCAGCCAACCGAAGCAATACCTAAATCAAGGCCAAGAATATAATTTAGCTGTTTTAATCGAAAATGAGATATAGACATGACAATTCTCCCATGTTGTTGTTATATGTAATAAATATATCTTAACTAATTATTTATATGCAATATAGTACTTGACAACATGAATCTTTTTGCTAAGATAAGCAACATATTGTTGCACTGCGAAATGAGAAACGTTGCTACAATAAGGCTTCTTATACCTGTATAAGATATGCCGCAACGCTCTGCCCCTTAAAGTTTAGGCTTTAAGGGGCATCGTTTTTATATTTTTGTTTTTAGCTGCAAAGCTTTTATTACCCAAAAATAATTATAATTTTTCAGACGGCCTTTTAATCACAGAAATCATTCCCCGCATTTCTTATAAATAATCAGAATTTGATTTAAAACGAACCGGTATTTTCACAAATAAAAAACAAGGCCGTCTGAAAAATGTATTTCAGACGGCCTTGTTTTTAATATATCGCTATTTAGTCAAACAAAGCATCTACAAACGCTCGGGCATTAAAAGGACGTAAATCATCAATGCTTTCACCCACACCGATATAGCGCACCGGAATCGGGCGGCTGGATGCAAGGGCGGAGAGAACGCCGCCTTTGGCAGTACCGTCGAGTTTGGTAACGATCAGGCCGGTGAGACCTAAGGCATCATCAAAGGCAACAACTTGGTTTACGGCATTTTGGCCGATATTGGCATCCAGAACGACAATGATTTCATGCGGCGCATCCGGCATGGATTTTTGCAGCACACGCTTCACTTTTTTGATTTCTTCCATCAAGTGTAGCTGGGTAGGCAAACGGCCTGCCGTATCAGCCAATACGATATCGATACCACGGGCTTTTGCAGCCTCTACGGCATCAAAGCACACAGCGGCCGAATCGCCTGAGGCTTGCGAAATTACGGTAACGCCGTTACGCGCCCCCCATTCCTGCAACTGCTCGCGGGCTGCCGCGCGGAAGGTATCGCCGGCAGCCAATAAAACCGTTTTGCCTTGGCTTTGGAAATATTTGGCCAGTTTGCCGATAGAAGTGGTTTTACCTGCCCCGTTGATACCGGCAAGCATAATAACAAAGGGTTGCTTGGTATCGGGAATTACCAAAGGTTGTTCAAGGGGTTTAATCAAATCGTAAATAGCTTCTTTTAATGCGCCGCGTAGTTCTTGGCCGTCTTTCAACCCTTTTAAAGAAACACGTTTGCGCACATCTTGCATCAGATATTCGGTGGCTTCGATGCCCATGTCGCTGGTAATCAATACGGTTTCTAGTTCCTCATACAAATCTTCGTCGATTTGTCCGCCACCGAATACACCGGCCAATGATTTGGCCATTTGGTCGCGCGATTTGGTCAAACCTTGTTTCAAACGTGCCGCCCAACTGAGTTTGGCAGGTTCTTCCTCTATGGTCTGGGCATGAGGTACGGCAGCAGCAACCGTAGCAATACTGTCGGCCTGTTTCAAAACATCAGCAGCTTCCGACGCCGCCAACTCCAATGGTTCGGAAATTTCCTGAATAGCGGTTTCAGTGTGGATTTTGACAACCGGGGCATTAGGATCGAATTGCTCCGGCAATGAGTTATGACCGCCTACGACATCGGCTACCAAGCTGCTGATTGGATTGGTTTCGGCATCTGCGGCAACGGCGGCACGTTCGGATTCGGTCAGCGGAGCAACTTCCTCTTCGGCAGACTCAGGCTCTGCATCATCAAACGGTTCGACTGAACCGGCTGTAAGGGTTTCCACTTCAGTTTGGGAATCTTCAAGCAGCTCGGCAGACTGCTCCTCTGTTTTTTTCTTACGTTTGAAGAAACTGAACATGTGTTTTCTCTCAATAAATTAGTTGGCCGGGTAATCGGGCTATTGTAGCTTATTTTTAAGCAACTCTGAAAATCCTACTTCCGATTGAATCAGTTCTCTTTGCGATCTGCCCGCCATGAAGCTGTTCAAATCTCTGCTCTTTTGGCATCGGCAGGGCTAAATGGTATTTTTGGTGCGTATGCCGGCGCGATACTGCTGCCAAATGCCGAAAAGATAAACTGCCACACCGAGCCATACCCATGTATAGCCGATAAAACGGGAAAAAGTGAAAGTTTCACGAAAAACAGTCAAACCGACCATAAGCTGGGCAGTAGGCGTAATGTATTGGATCATGCCGAAATGGCTTAAAGGAATACGCCGTGCACCTGCGGCGAAAAATATCAACGGTATGGTAGTGGCAATACCCGAACACACCAATAAAGCTAATGGTAAGGGCGGCAATTCGCTGAAAATCAGCCCGCCGTGCCACGCTGTCCAAACCAGATATGCGGCAGCAAACGGCAGCATCAATAGAGTTTCCAAAGCCAACCCGGGTAAAGCATCCATCGGAGCGGTTTTTCTCAATAAGCCGTAGATGCCGAAACTAGCCGCCAACAACAAAGCCACCCAAGGTATCCGGCCAGCGGGTATTGCCAGCCACAAGATACCGGTAACCGCGAGCAAAATAGCAATGATTTGGGTGCGGTTGATGCATTCTTTCAGAAAAAAACGGCCTAGCATAATGCTAACCAGCGGTGAAATAAAATAACCTAAACTGGAATCCAACACATGGTTGTGGGTAACTGCCCATAAAAACACCAGCCAGTTCACCGCCAAAGCCGCTGATGAAAAAATAAAAGTGGATAACAGCCTGCGGTTGGAAAATGCGTCCAAAAGGGTTCGGCCATAACCGCAAACGGCAACAACGATGACGACAAATACCGAAGACCATACAACCCGCTGTGCCAATAATTGGTCGGCTCCGATCACGCTGTGGGTAAGGGGATACCAATACAGCGGAAACGTTCCCCAAATCAGGTAGCAGGAAAGCGCATAAATCAGGCCTTTTTGGGTTTCACTGAGGCCGTCTGAACGGGTGGCATTCATTGTCGGGCATTCAAATATAAATGGCAGAAACCAAAATCTGCTGTTAGCACGGGAGAATAAGCAAGCCAAACAGGCAAGTACTATATTCGGCCTACCAAAAATCATTCAAAACCAATACTGCCGGCAAATCATTACCGTTTTATAACTCATTCACGGCTTTCAGACGGCAAGGCAAACATTATTTGCCAATGCAGAAACGGGAAAAAATCACACCCAATAAATCATCGGCCGTAAACTCACCGGTAATCTCATTGCAAGCTACTTGTGCCAGCCGCAAATGTTCGGCCAACAACTCGATCTGGTGATTACCGCACAATGCGGCGTTTTCCAACTCGGCGGCAGCAGTATGCAGGGCATTCAGATGACGGCTGCGAGCCAAAAACAGGCTCTCGCTTTCCCCTTGCCAACCAACTTGCTTCAACAAGGCTTGTTTGAGCAGATCCAACCCTTGTTTGTGTTTGGCGGAAATTTTGATGACGGTATCTGCACCGCTAAGAGTATCTATGCCGTCTGAAACAGATGCGGAATCACCGCTTAAGTCGATTTTATTGTGGATTTCGATTTTTTTCAGTGAACCAGGCAGGCTCTCGAGAATAGCGCGGGTAGTCGCATTAATACCTTCACGCGGATCAAGCAGAATCAGGGCAATATCGGCTTCTTGAACGGCCTTACGGCTGCGCTCGATACCGATTCTTTCCACAACATCATCCGTTTCGCGCAAACCTGCGGTATCAATGATATGTATAGGGACACCGTCGAGCGTGATTTGTTCGCGTACAGTATCGCGGGTGGTACCGGCAATATCGGTTACGATCGCAACCTCATCACCGGCCAAAGCATTCAACAGGCTGGATTTACCCACATTGGGTGCGCCCACCAAAACCACATTCATACCTTCGCGCAAAATCGCGCCTTGGGTAGCACTCGCCAATACGGTTTGTAATTGGGCTTGCAAACCGGCCAATTTGCCTTTTGCATCGGCAGCCTCGAGAAAATCGATGTCTTCTTCGGGGAAATCCAATGTAGCCTCTACCAACATCCGCAAGGTAATCAAACCGTCTACCAATTCATGGATATGCTCCGAAAACGCGCCTTTCAGCGAACGCAAAGCCATGCGTGCGGCAGATTGGCTGGAGGCGTCAATCAAATCGGCAACGCTTTCGGCCTGTGCCAAATCAAGCTTGCCGTTTAAAAAAGCACGCTTGGTAAACTCGCCCGGTTCCGCCATTTTGGCACCCAGTTCCAAACAACGTTGCAGCAGCATATCCATCACTACCGGCCCGCCGTGGCCTTGCAATTCGATCACGTCTTCACCGGTAAAGCTGGCCGGAGCGGCAAAGTAGAGCAGCAAACCGTTATCTAAAGGTTTGCCGTCGGCAGCCAAAAAATCGGTGTAAAGTGCCTGTCTCGGCTTAGGTGTTTTACCGCCACTGATGGTTTGTGCCAACGGCAGCAGGTTTTTTCCCGACAATCGGATCACGCCGACACCGCCCCGGCCCGGGGCGGTCGCAATGGCTGCAATAGTGGGTTGGACTGCGGACATCTTGTGCTTTCAAAAAATGAATGTGGTTATTATATAAGGAAGCGAAAGCGAAGTCATAATGACGATAGCGCGGATACATTAATATTTGTTTAAATATTAATGTATGTTTACGGTGTTTACCCGATTACGAACAATTCTCCAAACCTGTGGATAATTTTGTGCATAATTTGTCGGTAAATCGTTATCAGGTATGAAACGAGCGGAAATCTTAGGCAAACTGTGCCAGATACCTATGTTTAAAAAATACTTGGCAGCATTTTTATTTTTATATTTTTATTTTTTAAAACAATATATTGAAAAATAATCAAGGCCGTCTGAAAAGTTTTCAGACGGCCTTTTTATAAAGTTGCAACTACTTAAACATCGTAAGTCGTAGACGCTGTATTGCCGCCTTTACCTGTCCAATTGGTGTGGAAAAATGTACCGCGCGGTTGGTCTGTACGTTCGTAAGTATGTGCACCGAAGTAATCGCGTTGGGCTTGCAACAAGTTGGCAGGAAGACGGGCTGATGTGTAACCGTCGAGAAAGGTAATCGCCGAAGTCATGCAGGGCATGGGAATACCTGCTTCAATTGACTTGGCTACAACCTTGCGCCATGCGCCCATGCATTGTTCGAGAATATTTTTGAAATAATTGTCCGAGCCGAGGAATACCAAATCCGGATTAGCTTCGTACGCATCGCGGATATTACCCAAAAATGCGCTGCGGATAATACAACCTTCACGCCAAAGCAAAGCGGTATTACCGTAATTCAGATTCCAGTTTTTGGTTTCGCTGGCTTCACGAATCAGCATAAAACCTTGGGCATACGAAATAATTTTCGAAGCTAACAATGCTTGGCGCAAGGCTTCTACCCATTGGGCTTTATCACCCTCTACCGGAGTAATGGTTTTGCCGAACAAAGCACCTGCTTTTTCACGCTGTTCTTTAAACGAAGAAACGCAGCGGGCAAATACGGCTTCGGAAATCAGCGTGAGCGGAATGCCCATATCCAAGGCATTGATGCCTGTCCATTTGCCAGTACCTTTTTGACCTGCAGTATCCAGAATTTTTTCAACCAGCGGCTCGCCGTTTTCATCTTTAAAGCCAAGAATATCAGCAGTAATTTGAATCAGGTAGCTGTCGAGTTCGGTATTATTCCATTCGCTGAAAATACGGTGCATTTCATCATAGCTCAAGCCCAAACCGTCTTTCATGAATTGGTAGGCTTCACAAATCAGCTGCATATCGCCGTATTCGATACCGTTATGCACCATTTTCACAAAATGGCCGGCACCATCACTGCCTACCCAGTCACAGCAGGGCTCTCCTGCCGGAGTTTTAGCAGAAATGGCTTGTAAAATCGGCTTCACATAAGGCCAAGCTTCTTCGTTACCGCCCGGCATAATAGAGGGGCCGTGGCGCGCGCCTTCTTCACCGCCGGATACACCCGCGCCAATGAAACGGATGCCTTTTTCTTTCAAATATTGTGTACGGCGGGTGGAATCGGGATAGTTGGCATTGCCGCCATCGATAATAATATCGCCTTGATCCAAAAGCGGCAGCAATTGTGCGATAAAATCATCAACCACTTCGCCTGCACGAACCATCAGCATGATTTTGCGCGGGCTTTCCAATTTATCGACTAATTCTTGCAGCGAATATGCGCCGGTAATTTGGGTGTTTTTTGCTGGGCCGTTGAGAAAATCTTCGGTTTTGGAAGTGGTGCGGTTATAAGCCACCACTTTGAATCCTTTATCGTTCATGTTGAGAATCAGGTTTTGTCCCATTACGGCCAAACCGATTACACCGATATCACCTTTCATCGGAAGCATCCTTTTGTGAAGTATGTGAAATTTTTAATTTACCCGACACTTTAACCTATCAGGGCAAGGCAGACAATCATAAAAAAATCTTATGCATTGATATTTATGCAATCTTTTTTATAAAAGTACGCAATATGCGATAAAAAAATAGCCAATTCATAAAAGTTTCGAACATGATATTTTTACTTCGGAATATTCAAGCTTACCAACCGTTGAAAAGGCCGTCTGAAAGTTTTCAGACGGCCTGGCCGTTTCAAACAGCCTTTATTTTATATAACGGTTTTATATCCCAAAACTTAAGGGCGATATTGCGGCATTACGCCGTTGGGTAGTAATTGCCATACATAACCTGTGTGTTTCTGCTTACCGGCCACATTACCTGCTTCATCACCGTATCCCCAAAAATAATCCACACGCACAGCACCCTTAATCGCACTGCCGGTATCTTGCGCCATAATCAGGCGGTTTAGCGCATCATTGCGGATAGGATGGGTAGTCGCTACAAATAAAGGCGCGCCGAGAGTGATATGGTGGCGGTCAACTGCGCCGCTGTATTCTCCCAACAACGGTACACCCAAAGCACCGATCGGGCCGACATCGTTACCGGGCAGCTCGCGGAAGAAAACATAACTCGGATTTTGGCCGAGTACCTCAGCCAAACGCTGCGGGTTTTTCTGCATATAGGCTTTAATTCCTTGCATCGTGGTTTGCGCCAATGGGAGATATCCTTTATCGGCCATATAGCGGCCTATGGAAACATAAGGATATTCGTTTTTATCGGCAAAACCGAGACGGATGTAGCGGCCGTCGGGAGTTTTCAGACGGCCCGAACCTTGGATATGCAGAAAAAACAGTTCAACCGGATCGTCTGCATAACCTAAAACCGGAGCACGCCCGTTTAATGCGCCGCCGTTAATCTGATTTCGGGTGTAGTAGGGAACAAAACGGTTGCCTGTAAAGCGGCCTTTTAATGCGCGGGTACGTTCGGTAATCGGAAATTCAGCCAGATTCGCCGTATAGCTGCCGCTATTACTGATTACGCCGCTGTTTGCTCCGGTCGGTTGGATACGCACAGTTGCTTTACTACCGCGCAAATTAGCAGGCAGATCGACAGAAACAAAATCACTAGGTATGCCGTAAATCGGGAAGCGGGCTTTGGATGTTTGCTTCGTATCGCCATGTAGAACGGGTTCGTAATAACCGGTAACGGTACCGCCAAGCTTGCCGTTACTGCTCACTTGCCAAGGGGTAAAGTATTGTTCGAAAAATGTTTTAGCTGAAACATCATCAATAGGTGTTTGTGTTGCTTGGGTACATACAGTTTGCCAATCGGCTTGATTTTTCAAACGTTCGCAGCCCAAGCGGAAAGCACGGAGGCTTTGACCGAAACGCTGAACCTGCCACTGAGGTAATGCCGAATGAGAAACAACCTGATAAGTAGTACCGCTGCCCGGAGGGCTAATGCTATAACCGATCGGAGAAGGTGTACCTGCCGGTAAAGGCGTGCCGGGTATGGTAACGGTATCTTTAGGCGGTATGACAACTGGCGGAGTAGTCGGCCGACTGCTACAGGCAGCCAAAACGGCGGTTAGTAAAACCGGTAATGAAAAACGGATGATTTTAGTAGCATTCATGAAATATTTTCCGAGTTGTCTTCAGATAATTTGTTTTAATACAATATCTTAGTTTAATGATAAGGCATGTGGTTACAAGATGTAGATGAAAATGTATCAGCTACCTACATCAACGTTTTACCAAATATATCCGGTAAACAGAATAAATTTGGCAGACTTATCAATCGGCTTTTTGGTTCCCTGATTTTTAAGGGATTATTCACGGAAATTAGGGCCTGAAAAAGCAAACCCGCATTCTAGCATAAAATCAAATACATAATTTCCAGATGGCAAATTAGGGCTTAAAAGGCTTTTTGAGCCTGTTTTTTTGGATCGGAGGATTAACAATTTAAATATATAATTTTTTATAAAAACGGATTTTGATGATTATGATAGATGCCGATGCCTGTGGATAATCTGTTTTTTATCATTTTTTTCATTACCTTGGGCCATCTGAAAAAGACGGGAAAAAGTATCCGTAGATGTGTGTTTTACTTGTGGAATATTGTGGATAGATTTAACTATAATATTTTTAACTGTGTATAATTTTGAGACTATATACAGTTGTGGTTTTGATTAATCCCAAGGTGCGACATTTGAAATTAACCGTTTTAAGTGACTGCATGCCTACCCTAATACAAAGTGAGAAAAGTCGTGAAAAAACAATTAACTGCATTATCGGTTTTATCGGTATCTTTATTTCTGGCAGCTTGTGCCGCACCTCAACCGCCGGTTGGAAAGCATACTGCCGACACAGGTGATCATGCGCCCGAGCGGAGTACGGGGTTAACCGACCAGACTTTGGTCAAAGCCAAAGATTTTATGGCGGCTTCAGCCAATCCCTTGGCTACGCAAGCAGGCTATGATGTATTGAAGCGTGGCGGTAGTGCGATTGATGCAATGATTGCCATGCAAACCACATTGAGTTTGGTCGAACCGCAATCATCCGGTTTGGGCGGCGGGGCTTTTTTGGTGTATTGGGATAACCGTACCAAAAAACTGACCACTTTTGATGCGCGTGAAACTGCGCCGCAAGCAGCTACGCCGCAATTGTTTTTAGATGCTCAAGGTAAACCTTTGCAGTTTATGGATGCGGTGGTAGGCGGTCGTTCGGTTGGTACGCCCGGTATTCCGAAATTAATGGAAGACGTACATAAGCGTTACGGCAAACTGGCATGGGCGGACTTATTTGATTATCCGGTAAAATTGGCCGAAGAAGGTTTTGCTGTTTCACCCCGTATGAGCGAATCGATTAAGCAAAACCAACAATACTTGAGCCGTTATCCGGCTACGGCAGCTTATTTTCTACCCGAAGGCAAGCCTTTGGAAACTGGTACTTTGTTGAAAAACCCTGAATTTGCCAAAAGTGTGCGTTTGTTGGCCAAAGAAGGCAGCGCGCCTTTTTATAATGGTGTTTTGGCAAAAAATATTGTTAAAACGGTAACTTCGGCAACAGATAATCCGGGAAAATTAGCGCTGGCGGATTTTAAAAAGTATCGTGTTATCGAACGCAAACCAGTATGTAAGCCTTATCGTGAATACGAAATTTGCGGTATGGGCGCACCTTCTTCAGGCGGCCTGGCTTTGGCTCAGATTTTCGGTATTTTGCAAAATTATGATATGAAGGCTTCGGGTGCTGCCGATATTCAAAGCTGGCGTTGGTTGGGCGAAGCTTCCCGTGTGGCATTTGCCGACCGCGATTATTATGTGGCGGATCCGGATTTTGTCAGCGTACCGGTGAAATCTATGCTGGATTCGGCTTATTTGAAACAGCGTGCACAAAATATCGCTGCTGGAGATAAAGCTTTGGAAAGCGTATCTGCAGGCGTATTCACACAACCGCAATCATACAGCCGCGGTAAAGCTGTCGAGCTGCCTTCGACCAGTCATTTAGTGATTGTGGATAAAGAAGGTAATGTGGTATCGATGACGACTTCGATCGAAAATGCTTTTGGTTCGACATTGATGGCAAACGGTTATTTACTCAACAATGAATTAACTGATTTTGCTTTTAATCCTGCTGATGACAAGGGTAAAACCGTAGCCAACAGCGTAGCGGCGGGCAAACGTCCGCGTTCTTCAATGTCACCTACTATCGTGATGAAAAACGGCGAACCTTACTTAGCGGTAGGTTCTCCCGGCGGTAGCCGTATTATCGGCTATGTTGCCAAAACCTTGGTAGCTCATCTTGATTGGGGTATGGATATCCAACAAGCAATTAATCTACCCAATATGCTCAACCGTGGCAGCACTTACGAATTGGAAGAAAAAACTTCTGCGGCTAATTTGGCTGATGCCTTGGGTGGTTTGGGATATAAAGTACAAGTGCGTGATTTAAATTCCGGTGTTCAAGGTATCGTTATCCATAAAACCGGTTTGGAAGGCGGTGCCGATCCGCGCCGGGAAGGAAAAGTAATGGGTGAATAAGTTACAGAATTTCCGTTGATAATAATAAACGCCGTCTGAAATATGTTCAGACGGCGTTTTCTTATAACATAAATATCGTTTAAGCCGCATTCGGCAAACCGTGAAATGCCGGTGGTAAATCTTCATCATCGGCAAATTCTACCCATTCGTAAGCAGTTTCGTCTGCCAATACCGCCCGCAACAACGCATTATTAATGGCATGGCCCGATTTATAACCTTCGAAAGCACCGATAATGGGATGGCCGAGAATGTACAAATCACCGATGGCATCCAAAATTTTATGACGTACAAATTCATCGGAATAGCGTAATCCTTCGGGATTCAGTACATCGGTATCGTCAATCACAATCGCATTGGAAAGATTGCCGCCCAAACCAAGATTATGTGAGCGCATCATTTCGACTTCCTGCATAAAACCGAATGTGCGGGCACGGGCGATTTCATCTATATAAGATTTATTAGCAAAATCGATTTCAAATGTCGGATTACTGCGGTTAAAAACCGGGTGGTCGAATTCAATCGTCAAAGTTACTTTAAAACCATCGTAAGGTGTGAAGCGTACCCATTTTCCGGTTTCCTTTACTTCCACCGGTTTGAGAATTTTCAAAAACCGTTTTTGTGCTTTTTGATCTATGATGCCCGCATCTTGAAGCAGGTAGATAAATGGCAGACTGGAGCCGTCCATAATCGGAATTTCAGGCGCATTCAGTTCAATCAGAGCGTTGTCCACACCATAGGCAGCCAATGCCGACATAATATGTTCGATCGTACCTACGCGTACACCGTGTTCGGTAACCACGGTAGAAGATAGGCGTGTATCGTTAATCAGATAAGGGCTTAAAGCAATCACTTCGCCTTGAACACCGTTTAAATCAGTACGGCGGAACGAAATACCGCTGTTTTCAGGAGCGGGATGGAGGGTCAGCGCCACGCGCTCGCCCGAATGCAGGCCAACTCCGGTCACACTAACCGATTTGGCAAGGGTTCGTTGCAACATGGTTGTTCCTTTTTAATCGCTTAAATATTTCAGACGGCCTTATCATACGATAAAAACAGAACAACTATATACTGTTTTTAATAGTATTTACTTATCACATTCGGAAACACGCTCAAAAACACTGAATAACCTTTATCTTATCCACATAATTTATCAAAAGTGCAAAATTATCCACATTTGTCCACCGCTTTCAGACAGCCTTATCCAAAAACCTTCATGAAAGACAGGTTTTTGTTTTTTCATGTAAAAAGCAGTTTATACACAAGACACGTAAGTATTCATCCAATATTATCTTTTTATATATAAAAATCAGATTAAATGTTTAAACACATTTAGCAAAAATCAAACTTATCTAATTTGCAAAGCGGCTTTAACAAAAAAATACAAAGTAGCCCTAGGTAGTAATTTTATTTCATGGTAAAAATCAAACACTAAATCTCAAATTTCTGTATCAGTCCATATTTTCAGGAGTAAAACATGAGTATAAAAGTTGCGATCAACGGTTTTGGCCGTATCGGCCGTTTGGCATTGCGCCAAATTATCAAAACCGAAGGTATTGAAGTTGTTGCCGTAAATGATCTGACTCCGGCCGATATGCTGTTGCACCTTTTCAAATACGACACTACACAAGGCCGTTTTCAAGGTACCGCAGAATTAAAAGATAATGCCATTGTAGTAAACGGACAAGAAATCAAAGTATTTGCTAATGCTAATCCCGAAGAATTACCTTGGGGTGAATTAGGTATTGACGTGGTATTGGAATGTACCGGCTTTTTCACCAGCCAAGAAAAAGCGGGCAAACATTTGGTTGCAGGTGCGAAAAAAGTAGTGATTTCCGCTCCCGGCGGTGATGTGAAAACCGTGGTATACGGTGTGAATGAAGATATTTTGGACGGTAGCGAAACTGTAATTTCAGCTGCTTCCTGCACCACAAACTGTTTGGCTCCGATGGCTGCCGTTTTACAAAAACAATTTGGCATCGTTGAAGGCTTGATGACGACTATTCATGCTTATACGGGCGATCAAAATACATTGGATGCGCCCCACCGCAAAGGAGATTTCCGTCGTGCCCGTGCAGCCGCACAAAATATTGTGCCTAACAGTACAGGAGCTGCCAAAGCTATCGGCTTGGTTATTCCTGAATTGAAAGGCAAATTGGATGGTTCGGCCCAGCGCGTACCTGTAGCTACAGGCTCTTTAACCGAATTGGTAACCGTATTGGAAAAACCGGTAACGGTGGAAGAAGTAAACGCAGCCATGAAAGCGGCTGCCAACGAATCATATGGTTATACCGAAGAAGAGTTGGTGTCTTCCGATATTATCGGAATCGAATACGGTTCGTTGTTTGATGCTACGCAAACCAAAATCGTCAGTGTAGGCGATAAACAGTTGGTGAAAACAGTAGCATGGTATGACAATGAAATGTCGTATACTTGCCAGTTAGTACGTACATTGAAATATTTTGCTGCTTTGATTAAGTAATATCGGTTTACGCTTCACATAGAATTTACAGAATAACAACCGATATACGGAAAGGCCGTCTGAAAAAATATTTCAGACGGCCTTTTATTATTTTCAATCAATTATATTAAAGTATATTATTATATTAATAACTCTATTAATCTCTCCCCGAATAATTGGAGCACTAGGTGACTGTTTAAACTACTTACACCACTTGGAAATGGTAATACGGCTACTATGGTGCCGTTTTCGTTTCTTTTCCATTGCAGCACGTGGCTTTCAATAATTTCTTCTTTGAAGCTACAAAAGCCGTCTGAAAAAGCTAAATTGAAATCATAACTGTAACTTTTTCCAAAGCAAATGATTAGGCGTGGCCGATAAGTTTCTACCCAACGATTCATTTCTATAAAACGGTATTTACGGCAAAAATTAATGTATTCGTTTTTATTTTGAAAGTCTGGAATTTCAGAAAATTCGTCCTGCCATAATGAGACATCGGTACTTTGAAAGGCAATGGGATACAAATTGATTTTGTAATAGCCTGAGTTGGCATTTTTAACAAATGGTTGAATCTCTCTAGCGAAAGTTTGATAGTCTGACACTTGCCGGCCATTAAATGCGGCCGGTAATTGACAAATACTGATGTTAAAACCATATTGGAGCTTGATTTCCTTATCACTGTAACCAAAATGGGGGGTTATCATCGTATGGATGTGCGACCATTTTTCTCAGTGTTTCAACGTTATCTCCACCTCCCCATTCAATACCGCATATTCATACTGAAGGTTTGTCAGGCGAACTAATATCACCACCGTCATAACCATTGAAATCAAGAAGCCAGCTATATTGCTTTTTTAAATCCATTATCGTATTTCCCATGATTAACAGTTAATTTTTTGAAATTAGATAAGTTGGTTTATTTCAGATACAACAGCAATTATTATTGCATGATTCCCCTGTATCTGAAATTTTACTTCATACCCTGCAACAGCCATCACATAAATCCGCTCAGGAATATCTTGGTAGGCCGGGCGTGGATCTTGGGCAATCGATTGGCTGATAAGGATTTTCTCATGTTCGGATAGTATTTCGGCACCACAATCAGCTTGCCAACTTACTGATAGTTCCTCCGGTTTTCCTGTTACAAACCCGCTTGTGGCATTAGGCTTGGCTTCGACAAAAGGAATATATGGTTTGATGTCGACTATCGGGGTGCCGTCCAGCAAATCACCGCCACTGCAAATGAGGCTTATACCGTTTTGTGTATCAATACGTTCTAATTTTAATAACGATAAACCCAGATGGTTCGGACGATGGGGGCTACGGGTAGCAAAAACCCCCATTTTTTGTTTCCCGCCCAAGCGTGGAGGGCGAACCAGCTGCGACCAACCTTCCTCTATTACTCCGTGGAAAATAAAACTTATCCACACATAATCAAATTCATCTAATCCGCGGATGCTGTCGGCAGTAAACTCAGGATTTAATTCAATGCGGATTTCTGCGGCGGGTACTAAACCCGGCTGGCGGGCCACACCGAATTTTTGGCGGTAAGGAGAACGGGCGATGGCTATACTGTGGATAATATGCTGCATAAGGATACTTTTTATAAAAAACGGTTAATTGTAGCATTGCGCATCGGTTTCAGACGGCATTTTGTTATAATGCAGACCTTATGTGCAAAATCTGGAGCAGCTTGCCGTGGTGATTGTATCTATTGATGTTGATGCACAAAAAACCTTTACACCTTTATGTCCGACCGAGTTGCCGGTAACCGGTGGAGATGGAATCGTTGCAGAGCTTAATGCCCAAGCGGGATTAGCTGACTTTCGTGTGATGAGCAAAGATGCGCATAGCCCGTATGCTCTTTGGTTGGTAGATAGCCAGGCTGAAATGTTGCAGCCTACAGGTTTGCCCAATGCGGATATCACTTGGGTATCGCATGCGATTGTAGGCACTCGGGGTTTTGAGCTGCTCGACGGTTTGCCTGATATCAATGGTTATGATTATTGCATATGGAAAGGAGTCGATCCGGCTCTACACCCTTACGGTGCATGTTTTCATGATATTGAGGAAAGATTGAGTACAGGCCTTTTAGAGTGGCTGCACAGTAAACAAACCGATGTAGTTATTGTGGGTGGTTTGGCTACGGATTATTGTGTTAAAACAACAGTTTTACAACTATTAAAAGGTGGAAAATGGCAAGTATGGGTGAATGCAGCCGCTTGTCGCGGGATTGCTGCCGATACGGTGGCACAAGCGTGGGAAGAGATGAAAAATGCCGGTGCCAAAATTTTCCAAAATACTGCAGAAATTGAAAATAATATTTTAAATCAGTAATTTATAAATGTTTCACGTGAAACACTAATCAAACATAGGCCGTCTGAAAACGGTATGGTGAAGGGCAAATTTCAAATGAAAATTCTACTGGTACGTTTGTCGAGTATGGGTGATTTGATTCATACTTTACCTGCAGTAGAGGATTTACGCCGTTTTCATCCTGAAGCCGAGTTGCATTGGTTAAGTGAGGCAGGTTTTGCGGATATTGCACGTTTGCATCCTTTTGTAGCTAAAGTGCATGAAATGCGTTGGCGGTATTGGCGAAAACACCTTGGTGAAAAGCAAACTTTTCGAGAAATTAAAGAGCTTTGTGAAATTCTGCGGCAGGAGCACTACGATTTTGTACTTGATAGCCAAGGCTTGTTGAAAAGCGCTTTATTTGCCCGTATGGCCAATGCGCCGATAAAGGGTTTGGATTTTAATAGTGCCCGCGAACGTTGGGCGGCTTTGTTGTATAATCAAGGCTTCTCCGTTCGAAAAGGTGAAAATGCCGTTTGGCGTAACCGTGTATTGTTTGCCAAAGTGTTTGGCTACAACTTGCCACAACAGTTATCTTTCGGCTTACAGGTGCCGCAGGCAGGATGTTTGAACGATTTGCCCTCTCAATATTATGTAGCGCTGCATGCTACCAGCAGAGATAGCAAATTATGGCCGCAACCGCACTGGTTGACTTTATTAAAGGCATTGCATGATGAAAGCGGATGTGTAATTTATCTACCCTGGGGGAATAGCGCTGAAAAAGCACGTGCGGAGGCTATGGCTGTGGAATTGCCGTTTGCAGTTGTCTGCCCGAAGCTGAATTTGTTACAAGCCGCGTGGCTCTTGGATAAAGCAGAAGGCGTTATCGGTGTAGATACAGGTTTATTACATTTGGCAGATGCTTTAAATAAACCCGTGGTCGGAATTTATACTGATACTGACCCACACAAAACAGGAGTTCAACCATCGCCTTGGGCATGTAATTTAGGGGGTGTTGGACAAATTCCGAATCCTGATATGGTATTGCAAGTCTTAAAAAATTGTGTAAAAGCCAAGCATGATGCAGAAATAGTTTAGATTCTGTATGAATGCGCACTGAAATCTAACATGTTACGGTTTGCCGTAAAACATTAAAATTTAATGGATAGCAGCTGCACGAAAGAATATCTAAAGCCGTCTGAAAACAATCGGATGTTGATTTGAAACGGGCAGTAAATAGAAATCACAGCTTTGCTAAACAAGTAAAGCGTATTTTGCAGACAGCCGGATTTTAACGGCGCGAGGAGAATGCATGAAAGCATTGGTAGCAGTAAAACGTGTTGTCGATTACAACGTTAAAGTACGTGTAAAAACAGATGGTTCGGATGTGGATATCGGTAATGTAAAAATGTCTATGAATCCGTTTGATGAAATCGCCGTAGAAGAAGCTGTACGCTTGAAAGAAGCCGGCAAAATCAGTGAGATTGTAGCTGTTTCTCTCGGTGAGAAAAAATGTGAAGATACTTTGCGTACGGCTTTAGCTATGGGCGCGGATCGTGCCGTACATGTGGAAACCGATGCTTTTCTTGAGCCCCTGACTGTTGCCAAGCTGTTGAAGGCGGTTGCAGAAAAAGAGCAGCCCCATTTGTTGTTGTTAGGGAAACAGGCAATTGACGACGATGCTAATCAGACGGCTCAAATGTTGGCTGCCTTGATGAATTTACCACAGGCCACTTTTGCCAGCAAAGTAGAGTTAGATACTCAAGAAGTGTTGGTTACCCGAGAGATTGATGGCGGTGAAGAAACATTAGCTTTAAAATTGCCAGCCGTAATTAGCACTGATTTACGCTTGAACGAACCGCGCTTTGTTAAATTACCTAATCTGATGCAGGCTAAGAAAAAGCCGTTAGAAAAAGCTACACCTGCCGAATTGGGCGTAGATACGGCTTTGCGTTGTGAAGCAGTGGCGTATGCGGAGCCTAAAGCCCGACAAGCAGGTATTAAAGTTGCCAATGTGGCAGAATTGGTGGAAAAACTAAAAAATCAGGCCAAAGTAATTTAATGGAGAGCGAAATGAGTGTATTGATTATTGCCGAACATGATGGCCGACAATTAAATCCTTCTACTTTGCATGCTGTTGGTGCTGCTACCAAATTAGGTTTGGTTGATATATTAGTTGCAGGTAACCATATTGCGGCAGTAGCTGATCAAGCAAAAAATATTCAAGGGGTAAATAAAGTATTATTGGCTGATGCGGTGCATTATGCTGAAGGTTTGGCTGAGGAATTGGCACCTTTGGTTGTGCGTTTGGCTGAAAATTACAGCCATATTGCAACAGCTGCCAGCGCATTTGGTAAAAACTTAATGCCCCGCGTAGCTGCTTTATTAGATGTACAGCAGATTTCTGATTTAACCGAGATTATTGATAGTCAGACATTTATTCGCCCGATTTATGCAGGTAATGTATTTAAAACGGTAAGAAGTAATCAATCTAAGCAAGTTTTGACTATCCGTGCTACCGCATTTGAAGCGGTGGTTGCTAATGGCGGTTCAGCTGTTGTAGAAGTAGTTGAAGTTACGCCCGCACAAAATCTGAGCCGTTTTGTTAAGCGCGAATTGACAAAGTTTGATCGCCCTGAGCTTACCCAAGCAAAGGTAATTGTTTCCGGGGGGCGTGCATTAGGAAGTGCCGAGCAATTCAAGGCCATATTAGAACCTTTAGCTGATGTTTTAGGTGCTGCTATAGGTGCTTCACGTGCTGCTGTTGATGCGGAATATGCACCAAATGATTATCAAGTTGGCCAAACCGGTAAAGTAGTTGCGCCGGAGTTATATATTGCTGTTGGTATTTCAGGTGCTATCCAACATATTGCCGGTATGCAGGATAGTAAAGTTATTGTTGCTATCAATAAAGATCCGGATGCACCAATTTTTAATGTGGCCGATTATGGATTAGTAGCAGATCTTTTTGAAGCAGTACCTCAATTAACAACGGCTTTAAAACAGCAATCATAATTCGGATATATTTATAAATTACCTGCTTTGGTATAATTTTTCCGAACATTAGTTTATTCAATATTTAAGTCTTATCCGCCTTATCGGTTATAAATAATCGGTAAGGCGGATTATTATTAGATATTGCTTAGTATTGCTAAAAACAAATATAAAAACCTAATTACACATCAGTATAGACCATAAATTAGGTAAATTATGATTTGTTTCACGTGAAACACTGGTTAGTTTATCTTAAAAATAATAAAAATATTGCAATAATTCTGTGGATAAGTTTGTAGATAATTATTATTAAGCCTAAGGCATAACTATAATCTAAGGTATTCACCCTAGTAAATATATGAGTATGATTGATCTAAAATAAATAATAATCATATTGTTAGCATTTGGTTATGCCATAATTTTTAGATTTTAAATTAGTTTTTAATTTGAAATTTAATCCATATTTATTAAGTGGAAACAGTGGATAAATTATTTAGGATACAGAGATGGAAGTAACAACTTACCGTACTTTAGCTGCTCCGGTAAAAGCTGAATTTAAAGATAAGGGTAGCCGTTTTATTGCATTTGCTTATCCGATTCAGAGTGCTGATGAAGTAAAAGCTTATATTGAGCTATTGAAACAAGAGCACCATAAAGCCCGTCATTGGTGTTTTGCTTGGCGTATTGGAACTGATGGCATGCAGTTTCGAGCCAATGATGATGGTGAACCTTCCGGCAGTGCAGGCCGCCCTATTTTGGGCCAAATTGATTCGGCGGGTCTAACAGATATTTTAGTGGTTGTGGTTCGCTATTTTGGTGGCACATTGTTAGGCGTACCCGGGTTAATACATGCTTATAAAACCGCTACTGCAGAGGCTTTGTCAGTAGGTGCAATTATTGAAAAAAATATTGAAAAAACAGTATGGCTAAGATGTGATTACGCATATTTGAATGAAGCAATCCGTATTGGTAAACAGTATCAGGCCAATATTATCATGCAAGACTTGCAATTGGATTGCCGGCTTACTGTTAGAGTGCCTCTCGCTTATTATCAAGCCTGTATTGAAGCTTGGGAACATACAAGAATGATAGATATTAAAACTATATCTGATGGAAATACCAATAAGCATAATTAAAAAAGGCGAAATAATATATTTCCATTATACGGATAGAAAAATGAGCTTTTCTTGATACTATTCTAAAGTTTCAGACGGCATTATTACTTTCAATCTCATTGAATCAAATATTTAGAAATTTATATCAGTTGTAAAAATTTTATTTCGCTAGAGAGGTTCTCCGTTACAATAAGCAGTAATTAAAATTGTTGTATAACGGAGATAATCTGCATGAGTTTGAATCAAAAACTACCTAATCCAAAATTGCCGGAAGAAATTCGCCGTGAGGTACAAGCGCGGGAGTCTTATCATGTTTTAAAGATTATTTCCGAATTTGTCGAAGCAGGTGAAGAGCTTCGAGCAATTCAACCGGCAGTAAGTATTTACGGTAGTGCCCGTATCAAACCCGAACATCCTGATTATTTATTTACGGAGACTTTAGCAAGAAAGCTTTCGGATGCTGGTTTTTCGGTAATTTCAGGCGGTGGGCCGGGTATCATGGAGGCTGCAAACAAAGGTGCATTTGCCGGAAAAAGTGCAGCTGTCGGCTTGAACATTGTATTACCACACGAACAGCATGGTAACCCGTATCAAGACCTATCAATTAAATTTCAACATTTTTTCCCACGTAAAGTCATGTTTGTGAAACATGCCATAGCCTATGTGGTAATGCCCGGCGGTTTTGGAACATTGGATGAATTGTTTGAAAGTCTTACTTTGGTTCAAACCGGTAAAATTCCTAATCGCCCGATTATTTTAGTAGGTAAATCATTTTGGCAAGGAATGATGGCCTGGATTGAAGAGCAACTATTGGGTAGAGGCTTGATTTCACCGCAGGATTTGAAACTGTTGAAAATTTTAGATAATGAAGATGAAATTGTTTCTTATATTTTTAATCATCTAGATTGTAGTAGCGAAGAATTGTGTATGCCGAGTGATAATGCTTGGTCGCTTGGTCTATAGTATTATGGTTGTCTGAAATGGAGTTTGAAGTTTTATATAGGCATACTGATTTTATTGCGATTAATAAACCAATTGGTATTGCTGTTCATCAAAGTGAAGATACTGAGGTTGGGTTGACCACAAGATTGGCAGCGCAGATAGGGGTCCCTCGTATTTGGTTGGTACACCGTTTGGACAAAACAACCAGTGGCGTATTATTGTTGGCACTTAATAAAAAGGCTGCTTCGTTATTGGCAGAACAATTTGCGCTTAGGCATATACAAAAAACATACTTAGCGCTTAGTACTGGAAAACCTATTAAAAAGCAGGGCTGGGTAAAGGGGGATATGGAAAAATCCCGCCGCAGTACGTGGAAATTAATACGCAGTCATTATAATCCTGCAGTTACTCATTTTTGTAGTAGATCCGTTTCCCCTGGTTTGCGTTTATTTGTATTGTATCCTAAAACAGGTAAAACCCATCAGCTCAGGGTAGCTATGAAAAGCTTGGGTAGCCCTATTTTAGGTGATACATTATATGGAGGAGCGTCCTCCAAGCGGTTATTTTTGCATGCTTGGCGGCTTAAATTTGAATATCTTGGACAAACATATTTTATATATGCTCCTTGGGATAGTGATTGGCCCGAAGCAATGGCAAATTTGCTCAGCGGGTTGGGAATTGAATAATACAAATGCTGTATATATTGTCATTTTTTCTGTTCTAGAACACCGTTTAACCATTCAAACCCAAATTAACATCAGTCACCGTTATAATCTGAGCAAATTATATTCGTTTAAAATTATATGAAATTTTATTTTCACAGATGGATTACAACTAGTATTTTATTGGGATTATGTACCCCGGTTTTTTCAGCAACTTATATTTGCCGTTTGGATGAAAAAGCTGTTTTTAGTACCGAAAAGTTAAATAATAGTTGTACTGTTTCTCAAATGGATGGCATAAGTGATCACTTAGGGGTTCAAGCAAATGCAGCATCAGAGCCCGTAGCAGATCCCATTGGTAAAATTTGGGAGTCCGAGCAATTCGGTAGCTATAATGATATTAAAATTATTCCTTCTACACGTGATACCACGATAACCAACACAGCAGAAGCGGCAAATCCGAAAGTTAATGTAAAACTACGCGGCCAAAAAACTCAGGCTACTACACGAAATGGCCGTCCAGTAAGGCAGTCTGCACCAATTATTGCAGCTCCATCTCCAAAACCTCAATTAAGCCGAAAACAAATTTTACAAAGTGAAGTTCGCAACGAAAAAGCAGCTTTAATTAGGGCTCAGGCTCAGTTAAATGTAGCAAAACGTAAAGGTGCAACAGCCCGTGTACAGCAACTGAAACAGCAAATACTTGACCGAGAAGCTAATATTCGTGCAATTGAAAGCGAAATGAATCGATAATTTTTTATTATTGTGAGTGGTTAGAAGTTTTAAGTAGTGTTGATACAGTTTAAGAAATTTTTAAAGAAGGGTTTCAGCTATTCCGAGAGTAAGAATAAAAATTAAAAGCCGCCTATATTTGGGCGGCGCTTTTTTGCTAAAAACTAAATTTATTTAGTTACTTCTTTAGCTTTTTCAGCAGCTTCTTTCGCGGCAGCTACTGCATCAGCTGCTGCATCTTTGGTTGCATCGGCAGCTTGAACTCCGGCTTCTTTTGCGGCTTCAGTAGCGGCACCAACAGCAGAAGCAGCATTTTCTTGGGCTTCTTTAACGTCAGAAGCAACTGCTTGCGCAGCTTCTTTGGTTTCTTGTTTGGCTTCGTGCGAGCAGGCCGCCAAAGCAGCAACCATAAATGCGGCAGTCAAAAATTTTTTCATTTGGGTTATCCTTAAAATATAGTCATAAGTCAGCGGCAGTTTTTTTAACAGCAGTGATTGAATCAAGGCTTGCTTAAGAAAAATCTGTTCGCTTTAAAATCATAGCATATAGTTGTCTTATCAGTGAAAAATTATCTGGCGTTTTCAATTATAAAAATAAGGAAAGTTTTTATAAATTTCTTGACAAGATTATATTATATGCAATAAAATTAATTTCCTTAGGGTCGTTAGCTCAGCTGGTAGAGCAGCGGACTTTTAATCCGTTGGTCGAAGGTTCGAATCCTTCACGACCCACCAGCTTAAAAGGCTAAGCTGAAAATTGCTTGGCCTTTGTTATTTTTATTGAATGCTTTAAATTTGATTTAAGTACCTGTTTCATAAAAAGTTATAATTTATAGATACAAATTCAAATTAAATTTATGATAGGTAAGGTTTATAGACCTTTTTCTATTTTGAGGGTAGTTTTTGCTCTTGGCCAAAGTAAAAAGCGCACGGAATATCCGTAGCGCTTTTTTTAATATTTGAAATTATTCAGATACTCTTTTTAAAGCGGAAATACGCTCGCTCGCACTCGGATGAGAGGCATAAAAGCGTTCATACCATTTATCAGATACCAAACTGGAAGCATTGCTTCGATACAGTTTGGTGAGGGCTTGAATCAGATGATGTGCAGATGAAGCTTCGGCGGCAAAACGGTCGGCTTGAAATTCGTTTTTTCGTGATATAAGGCTTGAAAGTGGTGAAAATGGAAAAGTGAACACCGGCAATATGAGCATAAAGAGTAAAAGACCCATTGCATGGCTGGGGTAGGATACGCCTAATCCTTGATAAAAAGCCACATGGGGCATTAGTTGGCCGAGTATAAACAATACACCTAAAGCTAATACAAAGTTGACAATCATTTGCCGGATAATGTGGTGGTGCTTGAAATGGCCTAACTCATGTGCCAATACGGCTTCAATCTCTTCGGGTTGCATATCTTTGAGTAAGGTATCAAAAAATACAATACGTTTGTTTGTTCCCAATCCGGTGAAATAAGCATTGCCGTGACCTGAACGCCGGCTACCATCCATAACGAAAATACCGTTACTTTGAAAGCCGGTACGGTCTAAAAGGCTTTCTATTTGTGCTTTTAAAGGGCCTTCGGGTAGAGGTTCGAATTTATTGAATAAAGGTGCAATCCACTTTGGATATGCCCATAATAAAAACAGTGAAAAACCCAACCATAGCAGCCATACCCATAACCACCATGAATTACCGGTCACCCCCATCAGATAAATAGCAGCATATAGCAGGGGTATGCCGATGATTGCACCGAGTAATAGCCCTTTGATGCGGTCGATAAAAAATGTGGCGGGTGTGCTACGGTTAAAGCCGAAGCGGCCTTCTAGTTTGAAAGTTGCATAAGCATCAAAGGGTAAGCTTAATATTGTGCTGATCAAAACAAACAAGGTAATCAGCCATACACCTTGTGTGATGGGGCCGTCTGAAAGTTTTGCAGAGATGGCCGCTAAAGTATTGAGGCCACCGCCGAGGGTGAATATCATCAATAGAATTGAGTCATAAAGAATACGATAACGTGCCAAGCGTTGTTTGGCCAAAGTGTAATCAGCGGCTACTTGATGCTCTGCAAGGGTAACTGTTTCAATGAAATCGTGCGGCACTTCTGAACGATGGCGTAATACGGCACGGCTTTGGCGGACGGAAAGATACAGCTGTAAAGCAGTTGAGAAAACAAAGAAAAGCAAGAATATTTTATAAACTGATTCGGCATTCATCATAAAGTATCGCATTTTCAATAAAAAACGGTGTAATTGTAGCGCAAAGCCTACAGTAACGGCGCGGTTGCCGGAGAAATGTTGGCTTTCCGATAGGCTGCACTTATAATAACCGCAGCAACTTTTCATAAAACCTTCTCTAGTTTCGGGAAGTATATGAATCTTAAGGCCCTTGTATACAAGGGCATTTTTTTATCTGCTGTTTTCAGACGGCCTTATTTACGGTGGGCGGGCTAATTGGAGAAGAGCTATGCTCGATATACTTTATCAAGATGAAAGTTGCATTGCGGTTAATAAACCGGCAGGTATGCTGGTGCACCGTAGTTGGCTCGACCGTCATGAAACCCGCTTTGTCATGCAAACCTTGCGTGACCAAATCGGTAGGCATGTTTACCCCGTACATAGGCTTGATCGCCCTACATCGGGCGTTTTACTGTTTGCCCTTGATAGCACTTCGGCAAATTTGCTGGCTACGCAATTTGAAAACAAAACCGTGCAAAAAACTTATTGGGCGGTGGTCCGCGGTAAAATGGTTGGCAATGGTCGAATCGATTATGCTTTGAAAGAGCCATTGGATAAAATAGCTGATGCTTTGGCAGATACCGGTAAACCGGCGCAACCTGCAGTAACAGATTGGCGTGTGCTGGCTGATACAGAGCAGCCTTTTTCTGCTTCGCCACGTTATTCGACTGCCCGCTATTCTTGGTTGGTTTTAACACCACATACCGGGCGAAAACATCAGTTGCGCCGCCATCTCAAGCACATTTTCCATCCTATAGTAGGCGATACCACATATGGCGACAATGCCCAAAACCGTGCCGTAAACGCATACACAGGTGTTAACCGTTTGATGCTGCATGCCCGCTCGCTTGTTTGGCAAAGCCCGCTCAATAACCAAACCGTAGCGGTTGATGCCCCGGTGGATGAGAATTGGCGTAAATTGCAGCAGGCTTTCGGCTGGGAAGATATCGAGGTTTAAATCATTGGGCGATACAAAATAATGAAGTGTTATTTTAGCTTTGCTATTTTGTCTATCGGATAAAAAAACATGTACCGATTAAGATGCGTAGAGTTAATCCGGCATAGCTAAAAAATCTATAGGTTTCTAATTAACTGAATAGTAAAGTAAAAATTTCCATAGATGGATTCAGGCAATTTGATTGATATCCTAATGTAAAAAATGATGCCGTCTGAAAACATTAATTTCAGACGGCATCATTTTTTACAGATTACGCCGGCTACTTATTTTTCTGAGCAAATTTCAAATATTTTGTTGTATAGGTTGTTTAAAAGACTTCATTACAGCTTTTCACCTATAACATTATTCTTTCTTGTAAAATCCCTATTTCTACCCGGCATATCCGATATGCTGCCTGTTTTTCCGATTGATGGATTTTATGACTGAAACTGCCCAAATTATCGCCAGCTACGGCCGCCGCTACATTGTGCGCACGGCTTCCGGCCAAACATTTGATGCCACTACCCGAAAAAAGCGTGTTGACTTCGCCTGCGGTGATAAAGTGCATATTACTGTGGTAAATGCCGAACAGGTTGTCATCGAAGACTACCTACCGCGTCAAAGCCTGCTCTACCGCCAAGACAGCTGGAAAACCAAGCTTATTGCCGCCAATGTAACCCAGCTGCTGATTGTATTGGCCGCAGTTCCCAGCCCTAGTGAAATGCTGTTGCAACGTGCTTTGCTGGCCGCCGAAGCGGCCGATATCCGCCCGGTTATCGTATTGAATAAAGCCGATTTGCCCGAAACGGCCCAATGGCGCCGCAAGCTTGAATTCTATGAAACTTTGGGCTACCAAGTAGTGGAAGTCAGCGCTTTAAACAATGCCGATATACTCAAGCCTATTCTGTCGGGGCATACCAATATTTTTCTTGGTCAAAGCGGCATGGGTAAATCCACGCTTACCAATGCATTATTGGGTAACGAGCGCGCGCGCGTTGGGGAAATTTCCGCTGCACTCGATTCAGGGCGACATACCACTACACATGCCCAGCTTTATGATATCGACAGCGAAACCTGCTTAATCGATTCTCCCGGCTTACAAGAATTTGGCCTACATCACCTCGAAGCCACGGATCTAATTTCCTATTTCCCCGACTTACGCCATTTGGCCGGAAAATGCCGTTTTCATAACTGTACCCACCGTGCCGAACCTGACTGCGCACTGAAAAATGCTGCCGAGCGCGGCGAAGTTTTACCCGAACGGGTCGCTTTTTTGCAGCGTATCACTGATGAACTGCTACGTTAGATATGAAATGGGGCGGCAGCAGAAATTTTTGGCAAAGGGATTGGGCCGTCTGAAAACTGTCATTATGTTGAAAAAATGCCGCTTGAATATCATGTTCAGGCGGCATGATCACTAGTAATGTAGGGAATATATCCCGATATTCTCATCAGACGGCATTATAGAGAAATTGATTCTCTACCAGCTATATTTATATCTGTATTTTTCAAATTCTGAAATTTAATGTGCTTGAGGCCGTCTGAAAATACCGCGTATCTTCGAACACAAATAAATTTTATTGAATTGTGCCCCTTTTGCTTATACCGCTTTACATCAAAAAACAATTGTATTTGCTATATAATCCGGTATCCAACAAACGTTTTACAGCGATAATTTTTTCACATATGTCTCAAGATCTTACCCGTGTTTTGGCTAAAGACCGCCATTTTCTCCAATCGGCCTTCAAACATCCCCAACGCTTCGGCGGCTTGGAAAAAGTACAGCAAAAATACCAAAAATCACACCAATCCTATTTGCAGCGGTTGGAAAAATTACCGCAGCCGCAATACGACGGCACCTTGCCCGTACATGAAAAACGAGATGAAATACGTGCAGCGATTGAAGCCAACCAAGTCACCATTATTTGCGGTGAAACCGGCTCAGGCAAAACCACCCAGCTGCCAAAAATCTGTTTGGAAATAGGCCGAGGCACCGCGGGGCTGATCGGCCATACCCAACCGCGCCGTTTGGCAGCGCGTTCGGTGGCGGAGCGGATTGCCGAAGAATTGGGGAACCCCATCTGCCAAACCGTGGGCTATAAAGTACGTTTTAACGACAACACCTCGCGCGACGCTTATGTAAAGCTGATGACGGACGGTATTTTGTTGGCCGAAACCCAAACCGACCGCTACCTCACCGCTTACGACACCATCATCATCGACGAAGCGCACGAACGCAGCCTAAACATCGATTTCTTGCTGGGCTACCTGAAACAACTGCTGCCGCGCCGCCCCGATTTGAAAGTCATCATCACCTCCGCCACCATTGATGCCGAACGCTTTTCCAAACATTTCAACAACGCGCCCGTGCTGGAAGTGAGCGGGCGCACCTTCCCCGTGGATATTCTCTACCGCCCGCTGCACGCACAAGACGAAGACGAAGCGGAAATCGAGCTGACCGATGCCATCGTTGATGCCGCCGACGAATTGGCGCGGCTGGGGCATGGCGATATTTTGGTATTTTTGCCGGGCGAGCGCGAAATCCGCGAAGCCGCCGAAGCCCTGCGTAAATCGCCACTGCGCCGCGACGATGAAATCCTGCCGCTGTTTGCACGCTTATCGAACGCCGAGCAGCATAAAATTTTTCATCCTTCGGGGAGTAAACGGCGCATCGTACTGGCGACCAACGTAGCCGAAACCTCGCTCACTGTGCCGGGTATCAAATATGTGATCGATACCGGTCTAGCGCGGGTGAAACGCTATTCGGCACGGGCGAAAGTGGAGCAACTGCATGTAGAAAAAATCTCCCAAGCCGCCGCCCGCCAACGTTCAGGCCGTTGCGGCCGTGTGTCGGCCGGTGTGTGCATCCGTTTATACAGCGAAGAAGATTTCAATAACCGCCCAGCTTTTACCGATCCCGAAATTGTCCGTAGCAATCTGGCAGCGGTAATTTTGCGTATGGCTTCGCTGAATTTGGGTGACGTATCTGCGTTTCCGTTTCTCGAAGCACCCGACCAGCGTTATATCAATGACGGGTTTCAGGTGTTGTTGGAATTGGGGGCAGTAGAGGAGGCCGTCTGAAAGTAGTAGTTTCATAAACGGTCGCAGATAATAATAGTTTGAAAATGTAACCTTAATTGAAACCAAATAAAAGTAGCCCGTACCTTTCGTGTGGAGTTTCAGATTGCTTTTTTATTTTTCAGGCGATCTTTACAGCTAATCTGTGAAGGTGATACTTCAACTTCTTTCAAACTTGATTTGAATACCTTGCACTTCTCTAAAAATCAACTAAAATGGTTCAATTATGAAAAATTGCGTAACTTTGGTATATATATGAAAATTTCCAGCCCCCCGGAATTTGCTCTGTTGCAACAGGAATATGTGCAGCATTTTACTGAAAAAATGGCACAAACTTTCGAGCTGCTGAAGCCAGCAGCAAATAATCCTAATATAGACATTTCCGATTTTCTTGCTGAAATCAAAGATTATTCCGAATTTTCCGTTACCGATGAAAAAGGAAGATACCTGCACTGGGACAAATTTCGCAGGATTCACACGGAGGATACACGGATGAAGTGGCATGCTGTAAAGGAAAGTCGCAGAAAAATCCAAAAACCAATTGGTTTTCCGTTTGAGCACCAGTTTTGGTTCTGTATTCCCGACTCCTTACAGGCTCAACTTCATCTGATTGATAAAAGCTGTGGTAGCAATATCAGCACGTCCAATCTAAGCGGTTTCAGCAGAAGCGAGCAAAACAGGTTCCTACTTAAGTCTCTGATTATGGAAGAAGCGATTACATCTGCCCAATTAGAAGGTGCGGCTACCACGCGCAAAGTAGCCAAGGACATGCTTAAATCGCAGCGTAAACCTAAAACCAAAGACGAAATCATGATAGTAAACAACTATCACTTGATGAAAAAAGCGGTGAACTTGAAAAATACGCCGTTGAGTGTTGAAATAATTTTAGATTTGCACCGTATTGCCACCAGCAACGCTATTGAAAATCATGTAGAACCTGGGCAATTCAGGAGGGACAACGAAATCTTTATTGCCGATGCCGACGGTAACAGCCTGTACCAACCGCCGCCGCACGAGCAGGTCCATACACTGATGGAAGCAGTATGCACGTTTGCCAACAATACTTATGACGGCGCAGAAAATCCATTTATCCATCCGGTTGTTCAAGCCATTATCCTGCATTTCCTTATCGGCTACATCCACCCATTCGGCGACGGTAACGGACGGACAGCGCGGGCTTTGTTTTATTGGTTTATGCTCAAAAAAGGCTACTGGTTGTTTGAATATATATCCATCAGCCGCTTGCTGAAAAATGCTCCTGCCCAATACGCCAAGTCCTATCTGTATGCAGAAACCGATGATTTGGATTTAACCTATTTCATCTATTACCAATGTGACATTATCAAACGGGCTATCTCAGATTTGGAGAACTACATTTCCGACAAACAGAAACACCAGCAGGAATTCAAAGCAGCAATTGCCAAATATACCGAAAAGATAGGAAAGTTGAACCAGCGGCAAATTGGTATCCTGCAAAAAGCGATGGAAGAAAGCGGAAAAATCTTTACCGCACAAGAAATTGCAAATCAATATGGTGTCTCTTTGAATACTGCACGCAGTGATTTAAGCAAGCTGGGGGAACATAGATTTCTAGTGCCGTTCAAATCAGGAAATGCTTTGGAATATGTTGCCCCTCAGGATTTATTGGAAAGATTAGAGAGAAAATAGTTTGGCTATCCTAAAATACAGCCCGAACCAAGTTAAAAAAAGCAGTCTGCTCCTTACAAAGTTAAGTTACGGACTGCTTTTTGCTTTCGTGCTCTAGTCTCTGAAAAAAATTCTGAAAACAATTGGTTGCTTTCCCATATCCCAAACCACAGATAGTATGTACACTAAGAATCTTTATATTTAGACCGCTTGATTACAGGTAATGCGATCAGCTTGAATATCCGAGACAGTAAAGTGGAATATGTTATACACAATAAGGTAGCATATAACCTGCAAAGAATATAAATTGAGACCACGTAGGGTGTAAATACTTGGCCTAAACGCTATGCAAAATACTAAAAATCAAACATGTCGATCAGGCATTGATGCCCGACAAAATCCAACAAAAGACAAACCTCTTTCAGCCTACCCACAATCCCGTTCAGCCTACCCCCGCTACCGCCTCACCAAGCTCGGCGAGCAAATGGCGCGGCTGCCCATTGATCCGAAAATCGCCCGTATTCTGTTGGCGGCGAAAAAACACGATTGTATGGCGGAAATACTGGTGATTGCGTCCGTCCTGTCGATTCAAGATCCGCGCGAACGACCACTTGAGGCACGCGAAGCAGCCCAAAAAGCGCATGAACGCTTTACCGACAAGCAGTCCGATTTTCTGACCTACCTGAACATTTGGGACAGCTTCCAGCGCGAGCGTGATAAAGGTTTGTCGAATAAGCAATTGGTGCAATGGTGTCGTCAATATTTCCTCTCGCATCTGCGCATGCGCGAATGGCGCGAGCTGCACAAACAGTTGGTCGATATCGCCGTGGAAATGGGGCTGGTGTCTAAAGAACAGGCGTTCAGGCAGCCTCCCGTGCAAGAGCAATTAAGGCCGTCTGAAAATCAAGGCGATCAAGATTTATCAGCCAAACTGAAACAAAAACAATTAGATAAAAAACAGCACCGCGCCCAAATCCGCTCCGCCAAAGAAGCAAGCTACGAACAAATCCACCGCGCCTTGCTGACGGGCCTGATCGCCAACGTCGGCATGAAGTCGCCCGACGGCCACGACTACACCGGCGCGCGCGGCAGCCGTTTCCATCTGTTTCCCGCCTCAGCCCTGTTCAAGTCCAAGCCCAAATGGGTGATGGCGGCGGAGCTGACCGAAACCACCCGCCTCTACGCCCGCGATGTTGCCGCCATCCAGCCCGAATGGATCGAGCAGGAAGCGCCGCATTTGGTGCGCTACCATTATTTTGAACCGCATTGGGAACAGAAGCGCGGCGAAGTCGTTGCCAGCGAGCGTGTTACCCTCTACGGCCTGACCGTACTGCCGCGCCGCCCCATTGCCTACGGCAAAGTCGCTCCCGACGAGGCGCGTGAAATCTTTATCCGCGGCGCATTGGTGGCACAAGAATGCGATTTGAAAAACGCGTTTTTCCGCCACAATCAGAAACTGATTGCCGAAATCATTGATTTGGAAAATAAATCACGCAAACAAGACGTATTGGTGGATGAAGAAGCCTTGTTTGATTTTTATCACCAAAGGCTGCCTGAAAGCGTGTACAAAGATGAAAGCGGGCAGTTTTACGGCACAACTAATACCGGGCCGTCTGAAAATGTTGCAAATCATCGTTTGGATAGCAAAGCTGATGAAGCGGCAGCAGCGGCCAATAAAGGCCGTCTGAAAATCTATCCTCTGGCCGACATCCGCACTTTCCAAAGCTGGTTGCAAACCGCCGAACGCGATCACCCGCGCCTGCTGTTCCTCACCCGCGAAGATCTGATGCAGCATGCCGCCGCCCATATTACCGAAGAGCAATTCCCGCACTATTGGCAAACGGCAGACGGCAAATTCAAACTCAGCTACCGCTTTGAGCCGAACCACCCGCTCGACGGCGTGACCCTCAGCCTGCCGCTGACCGTACTCAACCGCATCCATGCACCCGCCCTCGAATGGCTGGTGCCCGGTATGTTGCGTGAAAAATTGCAATTGCTGATTAAAGCCCTGCCCAAACAAATCCGCCGTATTTGCGTGCCCGTGCCCGATTTCATTACCCGATTCCTGGAAAGCAACCCCAACCGCCAAGAGCCGATTATTCCCCAACTGGCACACTTTATCGTCAAAACCGCCGGCGACATGCGCCTGCTCGAACACATCGACCAAGACCAATGGCGCGATTTCCCGCTACCAGAGCATTGCTACTTCAACCTGCGCGTGATTGACGACGGCGGGCAAGAGTTGGCTGGTGGGCGCAACCTGGCCAAACTGCAACAAGAGCTGGGACAAGCCGCCGCCGTTACCTTCCGCGACAATACCCAAGAATTCGAGCGCGACAACGTAACGCAATGGGACATCGGCACCCTACCCGAAACCATCAAATTCGCCCGCGGCAAGCAGCAGCTCACCGGCTATCTCGGCTTACAGAAAGAGAAAAACGGCAACATCGCCCTACGCCTGTTCGACACCGCCGAAGCTGCCGCCCAAGCACACCGCCACGGCGTGATTGCCCTGATGCAGCTTCAGCTCAAAGAGCACATGAAAGACCTCAACAAAGGCATTACCGGCTTCACCCAAGCCGCCATGCTGCTCAAGCACATTCCCGCCGACACCTTGCGCGACGACCTCACCGCCGCCATCTGCGACCGCGCCTTTATCGGCGAAGACGAACCGCCGCGCAGCGAAAAAGCCTTTAAAGAACAAATCAAACGCGCGCGCAGCCGACTGCCCGCCGTCAAAGAAGCTGTGAGCCGCTACCTGCAAGAAACCGCCGCCGCCTACGCCGAACTGAACGGTAAATTGGGCAAACACCCGCTCACCCCGCTGCTGCTCCAACGCATACAAACCCTGCTGTCTGCCGGTTTCGCCCAACGCACACCCTGGAGCCAATGGCCGCGCCTGCCCGTCTACCTTAAAGCCATGACCTTGCGTATGGAAAAATACGGTGCCAACCCCGCCCGTGACCAAGCGCGCGAAGCCGAAATTCAGGAATTGGAACAGATGTGGCAGGAAAAAACGGATATGTTGATCAAACAAGGCCAACCCGTTTCAGACGGCCTGATGATGTTCAAATGGCAGATTGAAGAATTGCGGGTGTCGCTGTTTGCGCAGGAGTTAAAAACACCGTATCCAGTGTCGGTGAAGCGGTTGTTGAAGGAGTGGGGACATTTAAAATAAAATCTTCTAAGAGTTAGAAAAATTGAATTTACAACTGTTGCTTCAGGGGATGAAACAATGCTGCAATCTATCACTTTAAAAAATACTGCGACTTATCAATTAACTACTATTGAAGATCTAGCTCAAGTCAATTTTTTCTATGGTGCAAATGGAAGTGGAAAAACTACTATTAGTAAAGTTATTTCAGATGTTACACAATTTCCAAACTGCTCATTAGTTTGGAAAAATGGAAACCCTTTGCAAACCATGGTATATAACCAAGATTTTATAGATAGAAATTTTAACTTTAATCAATCTGCTGAATTAAAAGGAATTTTTACTCTTGGAGAAAACCAAGTAGATGCAGAAAAGAAGATAAGTGAAGCTAAGCAAAAATGCCAGGAAATTCAAGGAAATATAGATAGTGATAAAAAATCAAAAGTTAAAAAAGAAAGTGAAAAAAATGAATTAGAGGAAGAATTTAAAAATACTATATGGAAGTTAAAGACTAAATATGGAGATTGCTTTAAAGAAATTTTTACTGGATTGATGAATAGTAAAGAAAAATTAAAAAATAAAGTATTACATGAGTATGAACAGCATAAAAGTAATAATGACGTACCTAAACTAGATTATTTGAAAAAGCAATATTTTACTTTATTTCAATCTGATTTAAAGAAAGAAGATGAACTCTATCCTATTAATGCTCAAATTTTAATTGATTGCGCTAACAACTATATTCTGAAAAAGAAAATAATTGGTAGTAGTGATGTTAATATTTCTGAATTAATTAACAAATTAGACAATAGTGATTGGATTCGAAAAGGAATTGATTTTTTAGAATTAAGTAATGGTTTTTGTCCATTTTGTCAGCAGAAAATTCAAGAAAATTTAAAAAATCAATTTGAAATTTATTTTGATGAGAATTTTTTAAGGGATACTCAGGTTATAAATGATTTAAAGGTGAGGTATGAAATTGAAATTAAAAATCTAAATAATACATTAGAAAGATTAATTCAGTCTGAATCAAGTTTTTTAGAAATAGAAAAGTTAAAGTTAGAACAAGCAAGATTGTCAGAAAAATTATCAAAAAATGTTTTACTTATTAATGAAAAAATTAATGAACCAGGTAGAATTATAGAGCTTAACCACATTGCTGATATAGTTGATCGTATTAATGCATTCATTGCTGAATCTAACCAAAAAATTAAAAGTTATAATAAAATCGTTACAAACTCAGAAAGTGAAAAGAAACAATTAAATAGCCAAATTTGGCTTTTTATCATACAAGAAGTTAAAATAGTTATTGAGGATTACCATAAAAAAAATTCAGGATTAGATGTTGGAATTCTTAACTTAAGTAAAAAAATTAGTGAAAAAGAAAATGAAAAGAGTAAAAAAGAAAAGGAGATTAAAGATCTAGCGACCCAGCTAATCAGCATTCAACCAACAGTTGATGAAATTAATTCAATGCTTAGAAATTTTGGTTTTAATGGGTTTAGCCTAAAAATTTCTGATAATCAAAAAGGGTACCAGTTAATTCGTAGTAATGGGGAAATAGCAAAAAATTTAAGTGAAGGTGAAAAAACTTTTATTACTTTTCTGTATTTTTATCATCTTCTAAAAGGCGATACAGATGGTAATGGTATTACAGCTGATCGAATAGTAGTACTTGATGACCCTATTTCTAGCTTAGATAGTGATATTTTATTTATTGTTAGTACCCTAATTAGGGATTTACTAATTCAAGCAGAAAATGGAAGTGGATATATTAAGCAGTTTTTTGTTTTAACCCATAACGTTTATTTTTATAAAGAAATTACGTTTAAGAAGAATATTCCTGCTCATAAAAGGCAGCGAGCTTACCAGCCATGGAAAAAGAAATTTTGGATTGTTCGTAAGAGTAATATGATTTCAAATATAGAAGCATATAGTGAAAATCCTATAAATACATCGTATGAACTTCTATGGTCAGAAGTCAGGAAACAGGATTTATCTAATCACAATTTACCGAATACTCTGCGGAGAATTTTAGAAAATTATTTTCATATGTGGGGTGGTATCGCATTAGATGAGTTACCACAAAAATTTTCCAACGTTCAAGAACAGCGATTATGTGAAATGTTACTATACTGGGCAAATGCAGGTTCTCATATCCTTGATGATGGGCAATATTTCTCTATGGATGATGACACTATTCAGAAGTTTTTAGATGTATTTAAGAAAATTTTTGAAGAAACACAGCAACTTGCCCATTACAACATGATGATGAAATTAAATGAACAAACATAGGTTGGATCGTTAATCCCAAAATTTCCTAATACTTTGCGGATTCGTTGGGATTTCATCCTAACCTAATGTGTGAATCTTGCTGTGCTATTTCTGAAAGTTGTGTAGCTCATGTAGATACGGGTAGTTATGCTTTAAGTAAAGCGTAATCGTATACCATGTACATGCAACTTTAAATGCCGTCTGAAAACTCAACTTTCAGACGGCATCTTTAATATTACAAATATCAATCACTCAAAACCAAATCAAGAAACCCTCTCAATTTTCGCCCCAACTTTACTTAGCTTCTCTTCAATATGTTCGTAACCGCGGTCAAGGTGGTAGATGCGTTCGACAATAGTTTCACCATCAGCTACCAACCCGGCGATTACCAGACTGGCGGAGGCACGTAGATCGGTGGCCATGACGGTGGCACCGGAGAGGCGTTGTACGCCTTTCACGATGGCAGTATTGCCTTCGGCGGCGATATCGGCACCCATGCGGTTTAATTCGGGTACGTGCATAAAGCGGTTTTCAAAAATGGTTTCCACCACTTTGCTGCTGCCTTCGGCTACGGCGTTCATCGCCATAAACTGTGCCTGCATATCGGTGGGGAAACCGGGGTGGGGCATGGTGCGGATATCGACGGCTTTGGGGCGGCTTTGCATATCGATAGAGATCCAATCGTCGCCTGCTTCGATGACGGCGCCAGCTTCTACCAGTTTGTCTAACACCACTTCCATGGTTTTGGGGGCGGCATTGCGCAAAACCACTTTGCCGCCGGTCATGGCAACGGCGCATAGGAAAGTGCCGGCCTCGATGCGGTCGGGTACGACGCTGTGTTCGCAGCCGTGCAGTTCTTTCACGCCTTCGATGGTCATAATCGATGTGCCGATACCGGTGATTTTCGCGCCCATTTTTACCAAGCACTCGGCCAGATCGATAACTTCAGGCTCGATGGCGCAGTTTTCCAAGACGGTGGTGCCTTCGGCCAAGGTGGCGGCCATCAGCAGATTTTCGGTACCGCCCACGGTAACCATATCCATCACCACGCGCGCGCCTTTCAGACGGCCTTTGGCTTTAACGTAGCCGTGTTCGATAACGATTTCGGCGCCCATGGCTTCCAAGCCTTTCAGGTGCTGGTCAACCGGGCGCGAACCGATGGCGCAGCCGCCAGGCAGGCTCACTTGGGCTTCGCCGAAACGCGCCAGTGTGGGGCCCAATACCAAAATAGAAGCGCGCATGGTTTTCACCAATTCGTAAGGGGCAACGGTGTTGTTGACGGTGCCGCCGTTGATCTCGAATTCTTGCACATTGTCGGTCAGCACGCGCGCGCCCATGCCTTGCAGCAGTTGTTGGGTGGTTTTGACGTCACGCAGCATGGGTACGTTTTTCAGGCGCAGGGTGCCGGCAGTCAGCAATCCGGCACACATCAGAGGTAGGGCGGCGTTTTTCGCACCGGAAACGGTGATTTCGCCGTTTAAGGGGCCGTTGGCGGTAATTTTCAGTTTATCCACAAATATTTCTTTCGTAGCAGTATGTGTTCAAACGGTTTACAGCAGGCAGTTGCGTCTCGCTCGTTTGGCGCAATGCTTTGCCGTGCTATAAACATGAATGGGTTGTGAAACCTGAAATTATAGGGGATTTTTATCGGTTTGAGTTTGTGTATTTGGGTAAATTTTAGAACAGTGTGTATCCGGTTTTTCAGACGGCATAGTATGGTTGTGATGCACCGATTATTTTCATTGTGGTAGGCCGTCTGAAAAAGCTTTAGGGTAAACCGCGCGGTTTTGGTTTGAGTATTGTTATGAACGAAAGATATTAAGCGGATTATGCGGTATATGGGTTTAAATATATCGGATTAGGTTGTTTTGCCACCAGGCTTCAGACGGCCTTAAGTTGGGAAACTATATAGTATCGGCAAATAAAAAGCCGCCTGATCAAAGGCGGCTTTTGCGGGTTACAGTTTAATCGCTGTGGTTGGCAGAAAGGCTTTTCAGGCGGTAGAGGGCGGCTAAGGCTTCGCGCGGTGATAAATCGTCGGGTTGTATTTCTGCCAGCGCGGCAAGTAGGGCTTCATTTTCTGCCGGTATGGGTGTTGCCGCTGTTGGTGGAATTTCTTCAGTGTCTTCAGACGGCCATGCGTTGAAAATATCCATTTGTTTTTGATGGGCGGCGGCTTGGCTTTCCAGTTCGTCCAAGTGCTTTTGGGCGGCTTTTAAGGCGCGTGCGGGTAGGCCGGCGAGTTTGGCAACGGCAATACCGTAGCTTTTGCTGGCCGGGCCGGGTTCGATATGGTGTAGGAAAACGATGTCTTGCCCTTCTTCAAGTGCGGCCAAATGCATATTGATGGCGGCAGGGTAGGCTTCAGGCAGGCGCGTCAGCTCGAAATAATGGGTGGCAAATAGGCTGAATGATTTGTTTTTCTGCACGAGATGCTCGGCAATCGCATGAGCCAGTGCCAAGCCGTCGAAGGTGGAGGTGCCGCGGCCCACTTCGTCCATCAACACTAAAGATTGCTCGGTGGCATGATGGAGGATGTAAGCGGTTTCGCTCATTTCAACCATAAAGGTGGAGCGGTTGCCCGCTAAGTCGTCACTAGCGCCGATGCGGGTGAAAATTTGGTCGATAGGGCCGAGTTTTGCCGAGCGTGCGGGAACAAAACTGCCTGTGTGCGCCAACAGGGTAATTAGTGCTACTTGCCGCATATAGGTAGATTTACCGCCCATATTGGGGCCGGTAAGCAGCATCAGGCGGTGGCGGTGGTCGAGTGCGGTATGGTTGGCGGTGAAATGGTGTACCTGTTGCTCGACAACGGGATGCCGCCCTTCTTCGATTTCGATAACGGGGTAATCTGCAAATTTGGGGGCGGTGTAGCCGCGGGTGGCGGCATGGTGTGCGAAAGTAGCCAACACATCTAGGGTAGCGGCGGCTTTGGCGGCGGTTTGCAGGATTTGCAGATGGCCTTGCAGTTCTTTCAATAAGCTTTCGAACAGTTGTTTTTCCAGCGCCAGCGCGTTGTCTTGGGCGGCCAGAACTTTGTCTTCGAAAGTTTTCAGCTCGGGCGTGATGAAGCGTTCGGCGTTTTTCAGGGTCTGGCGGCGTTGGTAGTCGGCGGGTGCTTGTTCCGCTTGCACTTTCGATAGCTCGATATAAAAGCCGTGTACACGGTTAAATTCGACTTTTAAAGTGGAAAGTCCTGTGCGCTCGCGTTCCCGGGCTTCGAGTGCCAGTAAAAATTCGTCTCCATGGTTTTGGATATGCCGCAATTCGTCTAGTTCGGCATGATAGCCGTGGTTAATAGCCCCGCCGTCGCGCAGCCATACCGAAGGCTCCGGCAAAATCGCGGCTTTGAGGTGTTCGGCCACAGGCAAAGCAGCGGGAAAAACCTCTTGCAGCGTATGAAGCAGGTTTGAGGAGTTTTTCGGCAGTGAAATATCGTTGGCCAGAATAAACAGGCTGTCGCGCAGGGCTGCTAAATCGCGTGGCCGGGCATTGCCGACAGCAATACGGGCGGCGATCCGTTCGATATCGGCCAGATTTTTCAGACGGCCTTGCAGGTTTTCATAATGATTTTGTAATTCGGCAACCGCTTCTTGGCGGGCTCGGATATGAGCGCGGTTTCGCAGCGGATGGTGTAGCCATAAAGCCAGCAGTCGGCTGCCCATATGGGTGGCGCAGTTGTCTAAGGCCGAAAATAAAGTCGGTGCTTTATGCCCGCTGAGTGTTTGGGTGATTTCCAGATTGCGGCGGGTTGCGGCATCCATACCGATATATTCGCTATCGGTTTCCAGTGATAAAGTGTCCAGATGTTGGGGCAAATGGCTTTGGGTGAGCTGGATATAGTTCAGCAGGGCACCTGCCGCGCCGATGGCTGCGGGATGTTCGGTTAGACTCAGGCCGAAGCCGCGTAAATCTTGGCTGCCGAAATAGCGTTGTAACAATTCGGCACCACTGTCGGCAGCAAACTGCCAGGCGTGGAGGCGGGTAATGTTGTCGGCAACAATAGAGGGGGAGGATTTTTGATCGGCCAATAGAATTTCTGCCGCCGATAAACGAGCCAGTTCGTCGGGTAGTTTATCGGCGGTAGTCAATTTAGCCTTGAATTCTCCGCTTTGTAAGGAAGCCCAAGCTAGGCCGATTTGTTTTTTGTCGGCGCAAACCGCCACGATACGGTTGGTTTCTTTGTCTTCTAATAAAGCACTGTCGGTAAGTGTGCCGGGGGTAACAATACGTACTACTTTGCGTTCTACCGGCCCTTTGGTCGCACCTACTTCGCCTACTTGCTCGCAAATGGCAACGCTTTTGCCAAGCTTCACCAAGCGGGCAAGGTATTGTTCTGCTGCATGGTAAGGAACGCCCGCCATCTTGATTGGCTCGCCGTCTATTTGCCCGCGGGTGGTCAGCGTAATATCTAAAAGTTTGGCTGCTTCTACCGCATCATCAAAAAAAAGTTCGTAGAAGTCACCCATACGGTAAAAAACCAATTTGTCTTGATGGTCGGCTTTTATACCGAGATATTGCTGCATCATCGGGGAAACGGGTTTGCTCATTACACAGGCCTTACTTAAGAAACATATCATTCTGCTATTGTAGCAAAGGCTTATACGAGTTGGGCCGTCTGAAAACAATTCATCTGTTAAGTTTGTTTAGATGCGTTCTATCGAGATGCACATTAAAAAATAAAAAAATAAACGCAATGCAGTAAAGCGGCGTAGGCAAGCTTGTATCATGCGAATAAAGTTTACTAGTTGGTGTCGCGCGATTATTTGATTATTTCGGGAGTTTGTGAAATTAAGAAGATTGAATGCTTTTGTAGCGTTTGCTGTTGGATATGTACTGTTTTGTCTATTTTTGGTTATAAAAAATTCTGTTGTAAAACAGACGGGTGCAATTTTTTCTGGGGGATTTTTTGTTTTAGGGGTTGACGGGTTTTGTTTGGGTTGTGTATAGTTCGGTTCTTCGCTGTTGAGGCGGTGAATAAAACTGACTGTAGATTGTACCACGGTTGGGATTTTGAGTAAACGGATTGGTTGCTTTTAGTCTTGACAGATAAAATTTTGGTGGTTTATAATTTCGGTCTTGCTCTTTAACAAACAGATTACCGATAAGTGTGAGTGCCTTGGGCCTCACACTGCGACAAAAACAGACAAGATGTAGATTATCTACGCTTTGTTAGTTTCTTTGAAGCAGACCAGAAGTTAAAAAGTTAGAGATTGAACATAAGAGTTTGATCCTGGCTCAGATTGAACGCTGGCGGCATGCTTTACACATGCAAGTCGAACGGCAGCACGAAAGAGCTTGCTCTTTTGGTGGCGAGTGGCGAACGG
>NZ_JBLUPI010000014.1:0-43066 GCF_048060015.1 Neisseria sp. S1 | reverse complement strand
TGCTCGTATTGGAGTACAAAATCCGGCTTGGTAACGGGGTGGGTATTGGCCGCACCGACCAAACCATTTAATTGCAACAAAGCACTTAACGCAGCCACGGCGGCATATCCTCTTGGTTGTTTTTCGGTTTCGTTTCCAAAATCGGCACAAACACGGTCAAACCGCTTTTAAACTCTTCGGCCAACGGTAGATGCGGGTTGGCCGCAATCAACCCGTCAACCATCAGGGCATCCCCATAGTGCTTATGGGCAATTAAGTCCCAACGGTCGCCGTCTAGTGTGGTATAGCGCAATACGGCACTCATTTATCCCTCCTTACGGCCAGCCAGCCGGTTAAGGTTTCGACAGCGGCTGCACCGTCCTGTAAAGAGGCCGATGCACTGTCAACCGCATTCACGGCAGCATCTAACCAACCGAGAGGTGAGTCGCTTTGCGCCCCCTCGCGCAGACTGGCGACGGCACTGCCGAGCTGGTAGGCAGCTTGGCCGGCTTGGGCAGAAAATACCGCCGCGCCTTGCAAATCGCCCAATACCGCCGTCACAGTAGGCAATGCAGACAATTTATCTAATGTACCGCTGCCGATTTGCAAAGCATCACCCACCAAACCGAGTACTGCGGCAGGGTCATTACGGATGTCTTTAGCCGCATAGACCAATCGCTGCACCTGCTCGATACCGTGTGGGGAGGTGTTAGTTTTGTCATGGCATTAACCACACTATAAACGGCAAAAAAATCATATAAAACAAAAAATAACGCAAAAATCATGTGAAAATTTAAAATGCAAAAAAACGCGCAAAAATGAGCATATATCAATCATTTTTGCGCGTTTTTTGTCATGGATTAAGCGGAAAACTATTAAATCCGCTTATTTAGCAATACCGCAGCTCCATAGGTAGCGGCCTAATATCTCAAAGTCATATGAATCTATCTTTGATAAATCAAGCTCAACAGTTGGATAAATACTCTTGTTTGAGTTATCACTGATGATATTGAAAATATAAGCATTAACACGCTGTAAACGTTTCACACGAAGCTCGGAATGTTGGCGGAACAAATATATCCCTTCGCGGCTATATTGCTTTGTTGCATGCCATAAAGCCGTACCTTGATCTATTAAAGTTGGGAACATACTGTCGCCATCAATGCGCGTACAGAAGCAATCAGCAGGACTAACACCTAGATATTTAAAGAAAGAATCTCTGAACCACATAGCTTCAGGTTCGGTATCCCAAGGTATCGCGCCATTGCCGGCACTAGCAAATACTTCTTTGTAGTAGCGTACCGGCACAATGTCACTGCTATCTTGTTTGGATAACCAACTAATATAAGTTTTTGATAAATCAAAGCTGTTTTGTGAATATTCGGGACTTGTTTCTTTCAATACTTGTGGCTCATTGCTATCAAGGAGGTACAGTACCCCTTTTTCTGAAAACTTCTCAATGACATGGCGTGGAAGTGTATAGAGTCTTTTTTTTCCATCTTTGCCGCCTTGCGTATCAACTAAGGTATAGGGCCAACTTTCAGATCTTGCACGGTATGCAATCCCAGCTGCCGTTCTTGGTAAATCAATTTCAATACCTTTTTGGCTAGCAGCATTTACAACTTTCAACAAGTCCGCAGCGCTCATATGAATCATATGTCGTTCCTTGTAGCTTTAAAGCTTTTATGAAAAGCTTTAAACAAAATCTTTAAAGTTAAATCCAAAAAAGCGACAAATAAATATATATATTTATCAATATATTAAGACAAAAATCATTAAAAATTGCCGCTTATTTAAGCAAAAAGCTTGAAAGTAATTTTTTTAAAGCTATAATGTTTAAAAGTAACAAATAAACAATCTAACAGATTGTACACCAGTTACATAAAAGCTCTTTAACAATTTGGAACAAAATGCCGAAAAATGCAGATAAACGGTTTTTTATGAGAAGACTGTTTAACAGGCCGTCTGAAACAAATCGGGCGGCCGATTAAGCGGTTTAAAGGTTTAAAGGAGTTAGGTATGCATCCAGAATTGATTAAAGCCAAAATTGGCATGAAAGGAATGACATTAGCTGATGTCGCGCGAAATGCACAAATTGGAGAGCATTCGGTTAGAGCAGCCTTGAGAAGACCAAGTCTTGCAGGGGAAAAGGCAATAGCCGAAGCATTAAATTTGAATCTACACGAGCTATGGCCTGAGCGTTGGACGGCTGATGGTCGTAGAATCCGCCCGCGGTGGGCTCACCTTTATAGGGAGCAAACATGAAAGAGCAATATAGTGCTGCGGAATTGGTGGCAATGAAAATACCATCGCTACCAAGTTCGGTTGCAGGAATGATGCAGCGAGCAAAAAAGCAGAATTGGCGTTTTACTGAGGTTGCATGTCAAGGTGGAAAAAATGGCAAACGCCGGGAGTACACACCACCGCCGGAAATAATGGCGCTGATACAAGAGCGTGAGATAGCTAAGGTGCTGGCAGAAACGGCACCGCCGCCGTTACCGGTGTTGCCGGCGACGAATACAGCGGTATCAACGGATGTCCGGTACACACAAACTACCGAAGCGCAGCGCACCCGCGAGGGAGCAAGGCTCGGTGTGTTAAATGCGGTTGAGCGGCTGATGGCTGAATCGAATGTCGGCAAGGATGCAGCGATTACTACGCTGCTGACACAGGCAAGACTGCCGCAGTTTGAGCATGTGGCCAAGATGTTTGAGCTGGCATTAGATGAGCGCGGGGCGGGTAGTTTGAAGTTGCCGAGCAGCCGCACCATTAAACGCTGGTTTGCCCAACGGGAAAGCAACACGCTGGTGCCGAAGGTAGCAACTACCGACATGAATATGCCCGACTGGCTGCCGCTGTTTTTGAAGTTTTACCGACAGCCGACCAAACCAAGCGTCCAAATGGCTTATGAAGCGTTTTTGGATGCGCTGGCGGTTGAAATGCCGCTAGTTAAGGTGCCGAGCATACACACAGTGCGCCGGGCCATGAGCAAGGTCGGCAATGTGGCCTTGCAAGACGGTCGCAAGGGTGGGCGTGAGCTGAAAAACGACTTGCCGCACAAGCGGCGCGAGTTTTTGCATTTGCCGCCCGCTGCCATCTACACCGCAGACGGACATACGTTTGACGCCGAGGTGCTTAACCCGATGAGCGGACACCCGTTTCGGCCGGAAATCACAACGGTGATCGATGTGGCAACACGCCGCTGTATGGGATGGAGCGTGGGCCTGGCGGAAAGCCGGTTTACTGTGCTGGAAGCCTTATGCCATGCAAGCCGCACGGCCATCGGCGCGGTGTGGTATGTGGACTGGGGTAAAGGCTTTGAAAACTTGATGATGACCGATGAGGCAACGGGGATTATGGGCAGGTTAGGTATGACGATGAAACACTCGTTGGCTTATAACTCGCAAGCCAAAGGTGTATCAGAGCGCAGCCATAACATTTTTACCCGCGCAGCGCGAAAGCTGACGACTTATGTGGGTAAGGACATGGATACGGAGGCGCGAAAATCGCTGTTTCATTGGACGCGGAGGGAAATCAAGCTGCAAGGCAAGATTATCAACTCGCCAATCCCGACATGGGATGAATTTAAAGCGTTTATCGAAGCGGAAATCGAAGCCTACAACAACCGCCCGCACCGAAGCCTGCTGAGGTTTACTGACGCTGACGGCAAAAAACGCCACATGACGCCAAACGAAATGTGGGCATTGAAGGTAAAAGAGTTTGGCGAACCGCCGAAGGTATTGCCGGAAGACGAAGGCTGGCTGTTCAGACCGCAAAAAATGTGTACGGTATGGCGCGGCGAGGTACAACTCTTTAATAACGTTTATTTTTCCAATATTTTGGAAGAGTTTAACGGAGAGCGGGTACGGGTTGGTTACGACGTGCAAGACGCGCAGTGGGTTTGGGTTTATGACGATGAGGGCCGCTTAATTTGTAAGGCGGAATGGCATGGCAACAGCCAAAGCTACATGCCTGAAAGTGTGATTGAGCAGGCATTGGATAAACGCAACGATGCAGCCTTGAAGCGGGTTGAAATCAAGCGCCAAAACGTGTTAGCCGAGCGCAAACAAGTGGTTATCGAGCATGAAGCCAGCGTAAATATAGGTGGCATCACTCTGGATATGAGCCGCTTAAAAGAGCAAGGCGCGAAAGTGCTGGCGCGGCGTGAAGACCCGGAAGCGGTAGAGGCGGTGTTTAAGGTAGTGCAGCCGGAGCCGATACAGCCAAACTGGGAAGCCCCGGATGCCCACAACCCCAAAGCACAATATGCCGAATATAAACGCTTGGCAAGCTGTGAAGCTGCCGAATTAACTGAGGCGCAAGCTAGATGGCTTGCTTGGTATCAAAGTAGTGGCCGTGTCGAGTTGATGGAACAAATGGCACGGGCTTATGGATAGGAAGAGGTTTAAAAATGAAGACACAGGTTTATAAAATCCCCCGCCGGAAAGGGGCGGTTAAGCGCAGATTGCCGGCTTGCCAAAAACGTAAACAAATTAAGTCAAGTGGATTAAAACCATTGTATTTGGATGCGGAAACCGTGCGGCTGGCCGTAGAAAAACGGCTAGCAAGCAAGGAGAAACGGCTGGCAGAGAAGTTAAGACTGGCGGAAATGGCCAGAAATCCAGGCGGTGAGGTAATCTAAATCGCCTTGATTGTCGGGGTTGCTGTCTTCTAATTCATTGAAGTATAGGTAAATGTCGGAGATTTTAAACTGTTGGTTATGTACTCCTTCACATAACAGCCAAGCGAGTATATCCAATACCAAAATTTCAAAGCGGTTTTGTTCTTCAGCTTTAATTTGGTTTTGAATGCGGTTGAGTAAATCCTGATGATTTGCCATTTGTCATCCTTTAAGTGTTAAAAAATATATTGTAACCAGTTTTAAACGGGGTTTTAAATCATGAAAATTGCAAACATTAATAATTTGTCTTTGGTTGCTATTGCTATGCAACGCTTGGTTAACCGACAAGACGGTCTGCCCGGTTTGGGTGTCTTGTACGGCCCCAGCGGTTACGGCAAGACGACCGCAACGGTGGCGGTAGCTAATCAAACCCGCGCTTATTATGTGCAGATGCGAAGCGCGTGGAGCAAAAAAACGCTGCTGGAAAAAGTCTGCTTTGAGATGGGATTGCCGCCGGCACGAACCACGGCGGGCTGCTTAGATGTGATCTGCGAACAATTGGCCGCAAGCCAACGACCGCTGATTATCGACGAAGCCGACTACCTTGTGACCAAGGTGGGCATGGTTGAGCTTGTGCGCGACATCTATGAGGGTAGCCAAGCGCCTGTGATGCTGGTCGGCGAAGAGTTGTTGCCCAACAAGCTGAAAAAATACGAGCGTTTTCATGGCCGTGTGTTGGCTTGGGTGCCGGCGCAACCGGTTAGCGTGGACGATGCGGAAGAGCTGGCTGCGGTATATGCACCCAAAGTGCAGCTATCAAGCGAATTGTTGGCTCATTTAGTGGATATTGCGCACGGATCGGTGCGCCGCGTAACCGTTAACTTAGTCAACCTTGCCGCCTTTGCAGCCGAAAAAGGTTTGGCAGAGCTGGGCTTGGGTGATATTGCCAAAGCCGAGCTATACAAAGGCGAAGCGCCCAAACGGGGGACGAAAGTATGAAGCCGGTTAAAGAGTTAACCTTGCCTCGCAATAACCGCCAACTGGTGTGGGCGGTATTGCGGGCAAACCGAGAAAGTTGGGTGACGTTGGCGGCATTAAGCGAACAAGCCGATGTTAAAAATCGCACGGTATATATGTATCTGCAAGCATTGATTGCTGCCGGTTATGTAGCGGTTAAAACGGCAGACGACCGCTGCAAGCTATACCGCCTAACCAAAGATGCAGGAGTAGATGCCCCGCGCCTACGTCCGGACGGCACAGAGTCCACGCCCAAGAATACCGAGATCATTTGGCGGACTATCAAGATTATGCACACCTTTACGATTGATTCACTGACAGCTCACGTGCGGATGACGCACGAGATAAAACGAGCGTGGATCAAAAAATACGTTACCTCGCTGCTGGCGGCCGGGTATTTGGGCAAGCGAAGCCGTGAGGATTATGTGTTGTTGCATAACACCGGTAGCCAAGCACCACAGCTGCTTAATATACGCGAGGTATATGACCCTAATTTAAACAAAATCATGTTACGAGAGATGCCAGAATATGAATAACTATATGAATGAAGAGTGGTTTTTAATATTAAAGCGCGAGATTGAAAACAGCAGCCAGCGCCGCGTTGCCGATAAGCTGGGTTACAGCATGACGGCGATTAATTTGGTTATAAACGGCAAATACAAAGGCAAAACAGACAAAATCGCTGCCAAAGTGATGTTGGTTTACACCAATATAACCTGCCCGTTTTTAGAGCAAATAATCACATCTCAACAATGCCGTGATTATGCCCACGGCCCAGCGCCAACGCATAACCCTGCAAAAATGCAGCATTGGCGAGTGTGTCAAAGCTGTTGCAATCGGCCTGAAAAATAGGCAAGCCATTGATATGGCTATATATTTTTTGCCTAATGTTTTTTATAAGATATTGAAAATAAAGGAAAAATGGAAATGGAAAACTTGAAAATGCGCCACTTGCTCGCTATGCCGGTGATAGCGGTAACAGTCGCTATGACTATCAACAGTTGCACCATCGATCCTATACCAGTGAAAAGCTATCCAAAAAGCACTGCTGCATTATTGGAGGAGCGTAAAAATCAAATGGATATCGAGATGGAAGCCATATGGCAAAAACACTATGGAAAGATGAGCGATAGTGAGCTGCTGCGCGGTGATGCGGAGGTGAAATAATGGGTATTTTTATCGGAATCCACGGCGACGGTCGTGTTGATATGGACGGCGTGAATATCCCGGGCGCTCTTTGCTCGTTTTACGAAAACGGCACGAAGGCAGTCATGGCGGTTATGGACAATACCGAAATAGAAAACGGTCAGCCATACAGTCCTGCTATCAGAAATACCGAATTGAGCGGCACGGTTGAATCAGTAAAAGCCATATTGAAGTTTTTAGACAAAATAGACGCCGCGACAGGTGAGAAAGGTTGGAAAGGTTAATGTTATACAAAAGCCGAAGGCGGACATGTGGCCAACCGCACCGCCGCCGACAACAATCATTTTTTAGTGTGGATAAAAAGACAGCGGCAAAGCGTGAAGCTGCCTTAAATAAAGTTTTAGCAGAAATCGAAGCTAAATTCCCGGGAAAAGTGATAAAGGGAGCAAGAAAAAAATGATGTGGTTTAGGGTAATTTTTATGCTGTTTGCGTTGTTTTTTATAGCCGCAGCAGCAGGCACATATTTTGGGGCAAAACTGGCCATTACGCTGCTAGGCTAAAAAAATTTTGCCCTAAGAAAAATATAACATATTGATATAAAAGGAATATTAAAAAATGAATAAGAAATTAAATTGGGAAAAGAGAACCATCCGGAACGGCCTGTTTGAATTTGAAAACCGTTTATATGCCACTAAATGCCCGGGCAATGAAGATGAAGGAATGGAGATTTTAGTCGCGAAAAATACCAAAGGCGAAGTTGTTGTCAAGGGCCCAATGAAAGGAAAAAATGATGTGGATTAAGGTGATGGTTATGCTTTTTGCATTGTTTTTTATAGCCGCAGCGGCAGGTACATATCTAGGGGCAAAACTGGCCATTACGCTGCTAGGCTAAAAAAATTTTGCCCTAAGAAAAATATAACATATTGATATAAAAGGAATATTAAAGATGAATAGCAAGGAATTAAAAAAGCGTATTAAAGCGCTGATTAGTCAATCACCAAGCAGCATCGAATACTTGGCGGATGTTACTCGGGCACCCAAAGAAGAAGTACAGATGGCTTTGGACGAGCTATCTAAAGCGGGTGAGATATACGCCAAACATTTGACTGTATTTAAACCTGTTGAAAAAGTCAGCCCGCGCGAAAAACAACTGGAGCAGATTGTGCGGCAACGCGTCTGCGGCAAATTAGCAGCTTAGTAGGGAGAGGAAAATGGATAAAGAAAAAGCCTTGGACAAGATAAAAAAATGTCTTGCATTAAGCAAAAGTTCAAACGAACACGAGGCGGCTCAGGCACTTAAACAGGCGCAAGCGCTTATGAGGAAGTATGAGTTAGGCGAGCGAGATGTGGCATTTACGGAAATTAGTATGTCTGTCGCTGAAAAAACCGTGCCCGAACGCACTCAAGACTGGCAGTGGAGTTTGATGAACATGATCGCCGGTGTGTTTGGCTGCGGAACGGTCAGATGGGGGGTGAATGTACATTTTTACGGATTAGGCAGTCGCTCTGATTTGGCATCTTACGCTTTTGATGTTGTTTACCGTCAACTTACAGCAGCGCGCCGCCGCTGGCTGAAAGAGGAATGTAAAGCCCGAAAACCATCGAATCGCGTGTATCTGGCTAACAGGTACTGCCTAGGTTGGATTAGCGCGGCCAAGAGTAATGTCACCGAATTTGCAATGAACAACGAAGAAAAAGCATTGCTTGAAGATTATGAGAAAAATAAGTTGCAAGTAGTACAGGTGAAGACGCGTGAAAAACACATCCCATCAGCATTAAAAGAAGCGGGCGATATGGCGGCAAGGGATGGTATTAGCGACGGTAAGAATGTGCAACTACACTACGCGATGAGCTGCCGTGAACAAGAAATGATTGGAGCGTGAGATGGGGATTATTAATAGGGATCATCCGCAATTTAATGAGTTGATGGACACCATTATTGATGACCACTCTAAAGATATGACCATTAGTAATAGGTCTGACTTTAAGGACTCCATTGAATATGTGGAACTTGTGGATGGGCAACTAAAGCTGAAATTCCGCGATGGCATAAGCATGAAAAAAATTGCCGATGACGAAAGCGGTGAGACTTATGTTACCACGCGAAAGGACAGTTAAAGTGAACCTCAAATGCCCGAACTGCGGTGCGGTCCACAGTCTAGATAGTTTGATTGGTAACGATGGTGCGGCGGACTTGGTTAAAGCGGTGTTGGAGTTTGACGCTGCCATCGGTAAAGCGGCTATACGCTATGTGGGATTGTTTCGGCCGGCAAAAAGCCAACTGACTTTTGCCCGCACGGCAAAGCTGCTTGGAGAGTTGCTTCAGGACATCAAAGCAAGGGAAATCAGCCGTGACGGGGTAGTTTACCCCGCCCCGCCTGAAGCGTGGGTTTATGGTTTTCAGACGGTCGTCGAAGCGCGAGATGCAGGCCGTTTGAAACTACCGCTCAAATCGCACGGTTACTTGTACGAGGTAATCAGCGGCTGGAGTCCGTCTGAAGCAACAGTGCCTGCCGTTTCTAGGGAGCCAGCGGCAAAAGCTAAGCACAGCCAAACCTTAACCGCAGCGGCATCGCTGCAAGGACTTAAAAAATGAGAGAGCTACCTACCCAGCTTCACAACACGATGATCGACGGCCTAACCATGCTGCTGACCCTGCGCCTTGCCGGTTCGCCCGCCGCCGATACGGTAGCAGCCACAGCGCAAACGTGGAGCCGTGTTTTGGCACATGGACGTGAGTGGGACGAGACGCGTGATGTTAAGCGGTTTCAGACGGCCTTTATGGTGCTGGCCAATGAAACCGACCGCTGGCCTGCCCCGAAAGATTTTTTGGATAAGCTGCCACCACCGCCCGAGCGGCTGAAGCTGGAATACCAGCAACAACCGACGGAGGAGCAAAAGAAAGCAGTCAAAGAATTGGTGGATAAGCTAAAAATCAAGCTAAACGGAACGACATGGGTAAAAAAAGCTGTGTAAACGTGCCGAAATAAAGAAAGGATAAACCAATGATTGAATCACATGAATACCGCTTATTAGCTGATTTTATCAGCGAAAACTGGAGCCAATTTTTAAGTTTTGCCGAAGACATGGGGTATGGCGAAAGCGATGCCGAAAAGCTGTCTGAGAAGCTGGAGAAAAAAGTAAATGGATGAGCATCGCATAACAATTTGCGCAAACGAAGACGGAACATTTGACGTCTTATATCCAATGTTGCCGCAATTCAAGCATATGGGTGATGCCGAAATGGCTGCGTTCTTATTGAGTGAAGAGGCTAAGAAAATGGAAGCCTTGTCAAAAAAGAAGTTGTTTAGGAAACAGGCTATTGAAAAAATCAATAACATATTGAATGAAAAGGACAATCAAAATGGCTAAATCAAAACGAATCAAGAAAGAAGCATTGGTAGTAACTGTACAAAGCCGCGATGACGCAGCCCTACAAATCAAGCGCATGGGTGATTTGCAGCGCAATATTGATCGCATCCAAGCCGATCACAACGATCAGGTGGCCGAGCTGCAAAAAAAAGCAGACGAAGAAGTCGCACCGTTGATGGAAGAAATTAAAGCCATTGAGTTGGGCGTACACGCATGGGCCGAAGCTAACAGAGACGCACTAACTGACGGCGGCAAGGTTAAATTTGCCGACTTAACCACGGGCGTTATCAAATGGCGTAATAACCCGCCCAAATGCAGTGTAAGCGGAGCTGACGCCGTGCTTGCACTGCTAGAGGCAGACCCATCACTGGCGCGCTTTATCCGTGTCAAAAAAGAGGTAAACAAAGATGCGGTACTAAATGAAGAAACGTTTTTTGCAGCAAACCCTGTGCCCGGGCTGAAGATTGTACAAGGCAAGGAGTTTTTTATCATTGAACCTCATAATCAGGAGTTGAGCTAATGGCTGAAATCATTATTGAAATTGAAGCCGGACCGGACGGCATGGTTTTTTGGTATCAAAGTGGTGACATTATCCCAGCCAATAGCGGTTATAAGCCAAAGGATGTGGTTGAGCTCAGCGAGATTCAGAAGGCACAACAACATAATCAGGAGTTAGCGTGATGGCAAAAATGCAAATTTCAATTGAAGACACCGCTAAGGGTATCGAAATCAAGGTTATGGGCGATACGTTAATGCCAACAGATTTAAAAGACGCTACGCCAGCGCAAAAATTAACGGTAACCACGGCGAATTTTATCTACGACATGCGTGATAAGCCTAAATCTGATGTTCATTAACAACGGCGGGCATTGCCCGCCTTTTTTGAAAATGGAGAAAAAAATGTCTAAGGTAATTATTACCATCGAAGAGTTAGAGGACGGTAAAGTAAGTTTTGAAATTGAATCGGAGAAACCATACCCCGAAAAAATTGAAGACTATAATAAGCCGCAGCGCATCGCATTAGATTTCCTTGCTTATATCAGTGAAGCTCAACAAAAAGGAGACGAAAATGTGGTTTAAACAATTAACCCCTTTCCGTCTGTCGCAGCTACCCGAAACACGTCAACTAGATGAATCTCTCGGCAATCATTGGTTTACAAAGACGCAAGGTTTGGACTGGTTTAGCGAGGGCTTTACTCATCCGAGTCCGTTTACCGACTGTGCCGTGTTTGAAGCCAATAGCATGTTTGAAACCAACGGCAGCCTACTGGTATCTCTTAAGCGCGAAGAAAAGGTTTTACCGGGCGCGGTTATTAAGCACAAGTTGGATGAAAAAGTCGATAAAATCCAAACTGCCGAGGCGCGCAATGTGGGGCGCAAAGAAAAGGCAGAAATACGGCAAAGCATTATCGATGACCTGCTGCCTAAAGCCTTAACAAAAAGCTGCCGCACCTACGGTTTGCTAACCAATGGCTGGTTATGGGTAGATACGGCAAACAGCCGTAAGGCTGAAAACATGCTGACTAAGATGCGCGAGGCATTGGGCGGCCTGTCGGCACAAATGCCGACGACCAAGCAATCGCCATTATCTCTGATGACAGAATGGCTACTACAAGGCAGTGCGCAAGGCCGGTTTGAGTTGGACTATGATGTAACGCTAATTGGCGCGGGTGATGTTGCACCAAAGATTAAAGTTAGTCGTAAAGATTTAACCGATGATGACGTTGTGCAGCATGTGCGTAACGGCATGAGGGTTACCGAGCTTGGTTTGGTATGGGATGACCGTATCGCATTTATTCTGACGCAGAATTGCACATTGAAACGTATACAATGGTTAGATATGCTGACAGAAAAAGTGGAAGAATACGCAGAGGATTCTCATAGTAGAGCCGTTGCTGAACAAACCATTATGACAGCCACGTTAAATGATATGTTAACCGAATTGGTTGATTTGCTTGGTGGTTGGCAGGAATAGAGGCCGTCAGGAATGGACTACATCCGCAACGCCTACAAAATGCCGTTTTTACAACCCGGCACACAGGTTGAATACCTCGGTAGGCACGGGGTGATTACAGGATCGAAAGGCGGTTATATTTTAGTAGATTTTGGTGATGGACAGCCGACCGCACAGCACCCCGAATACAATGTAGCCTATTTTGTGGACAGCGAACTTGTTAAAGATTTCAGACAGGCTGATTAAACAAACCCAATCCCCGCTTTAAACAGCGGGGATTTTTTTATATCGTCTTTTTATATCCGTTTATTTTATTTTAATGCCGTTTGTTTTAGAATTTGCGCTCAGAATAATGTTAAATCGGGGACTATATGAAGAATTATTATGAGATTTTAGGGGTGAATATTACTGCAAATTGCGAAGAAATTCACAAGGCTATGAAAAAGAAAGCAGAAAGCGGCCAAATAAGTTTATCTGAGCTTCAGATGTGTAAAGAAAACCTGATGGACGAAGAAGCACGTAAGGCATATAACAAAAATCTATTTATGGAACAGCCCGAGCTTTTAGAAAAGGTGGCTATTGAAGCTAATCAAAAATTCATGGACGAAAGCCAAGCGGTTGACGCTAAGAATATAGTTGAACCTAAACAGCAACCGCCCCAAATGAGCTGGATACAAATAATCGGAGGCGGTTTTTTAGTTTTACTTTTTGGGATGATAGTGTTTGGTAAATCTGATAATAAAACTCTACAGCTGGATGAATGGACTGCTCAAGCCGCTTGTGAGAGCGCAGTAAAACAACTTTTAAAAGCCCCAGCAACAGCAGAATTTGGCGGTTGGGATCGAACTCGCAGCAGCGACGATACTTACACCGTAACCGGTAGTGTGGATGCACATAATAGCTATGGTGCGATGTTGAAAAGTAGCTTTAATTGCACGGTGCGAGATAAAGGAGATGGTAATACAGGTACAGTAGTAAATTACCTTAGGTAGCCTGTATATGATAGGCTATGTGAGTCCCCCGCCATAACAGGCGGGGATTTTTTACGCCTTAAAAACTAATAAAATACAATATGTAGTAGTATTTTTCATTTAATTTGATAAAATAACACAACATATAGTATTTGGATTGATTAGCGATGTCGCGTAAAGCCATGATGGCCAAAATCAAGATAGCCCAAAAGCAGCTTGATATGGCCGATGATGCCTACCGCGCCATGTTGGTGCGTGTGGCGGGTAAAAATTCTTGTTCGGATATGACTGAGCAAGAACTAGATCGAGTTTTGAATGAAATGCAACGCATGGGGTTTCGGCCTTTAAAGCCGAGCCACGGCACGCGCCCGCACCGCCGCAGCTCGGCAGATGCCATGATGCGGAAAATCGAAGCTCTATTGGCAGACGGCGGCCTGCACTGGAATTATGCCCACGCGATGGCGAAGCGGATGTTTAAGGTTGACCGCGTGGAATGGTTGAGCGACGGCAATATGCACAAGCTGGTGGCTGCTTTGCAGATTGCGGCTAACCGGAAAAAAGAAGGGGGAAAATAAAATGGCTTGGGAAATGACTGCGCGGGATTTTGACGACGTATGCCATCTGCTGCCTGACGGAGCGATCGACCTGATTCAGGTGGTGGGTGCGGATGCCGCCTACCGCCTGATTAAGCGTTGGGGCGGCACGAGCCTGCCTGTTGGAATGAATAAAACCCGCAACGGGAAAATACTACACGCCCGATTGGCGGAAGAAATAGGCGAAGAAAACGCCCTTAAAATCGGGCGTATTTTCGGGCGGCAGCGGTTTTTGTGGGTGCCGAAATGCCAAGACGCCCTGCGTGAATTGCGCAATCGTAAAATACGCGCACGCCTTGATGAATTAACAATGGGCGGAGGTATCTACTCTATGCCGGAAGCGGTGCGTAAAACCGCTATGGAATACGGTTTAACAGACCGTCAAATATGGTACATAGCCAAACAGGCCGATATCGAGCCAAGCCCTCAAATGGCGTTGATTTAAGGTTTTCATAAAATATCCAGCCCCCGATTTTTTCGGGGGCTTTTGTTTTGAAGTGAAGCAGGTGCATCCGTTTTCAGACGGCCTTTTTTTTATGATGAAGCCCTAAACGATTTGTTTTTAAACCATGTTTAAAGGGCTTGTATGAGCAAGATTATTTGTTTGACTGCCGGCCACAGTAACCGCGACCCCGGAGCAGTTAACGGGTGCGACCGCGAGGCGGATTTGGCGCAAGACATGCGCAACATCGTGGCATCTATCCTGCGTAATGATTACGGGTATACGGTGCGAACAGATGGAGAAGGTAAAGGCAATCTGCCTTTAGGCAAAGCTTTGACCTTGATTCGCGGATCGGCGCTGGCGGTGGAATTCCACACGAATGCCGCGGCCAATAAAACCGCCACTGGCATTGAGGCGTTGGCGACACCAAAAAACAAACGCTGGTGCCAAATACTCAGTCGTGCGGTGGCTGATGTAACCGGTTGGCGTTTACGCGGCGATGGTGGCTATAAGCCGGACGATGCCGGGCAGCATAGTCGCTTGGCCTATGCGCAAGCTGGCGGCATTTTGTTTGAGCCGTTTTTTATTAGCAATGATGCGGATTTGGCTTTGTTTAAAGCTAAAAAATGGGTGATTTGCCGAGCAATCGCAGACGCGATTGCCAAGGAGCTGAAATGATGTTTGGCAAGATTAAAAAATATGCATTGGCTACGTTAGCTTGGATTTTAGGTAATAAGTCGAATAGCCCTGTATTTAAAGCACCGGTTTATTTGCGCCATAGCGGTAAAGGCCGAAATAAGCAGCCGCACCGTTTTTCGGGCGTGGCCGCCGCCAAGCGTGCAGCGCGTAAAGCCAAAAATAAAGGGATAAAAAAATGAAAATCGAAATCGCCAAAAAAAACTTGGTTGTTTACGACCGCACTGAAAGCCTAATGACCAGCGTATTGCGCGACCTGATGACGTTGTCAATGTTGGCATTGTGCGTGTATGTGAGCCAAGGCTCGACATGGTGGACTTTTTTAAGCGGGATGATTTTTATCGTGTGTGTGTTTACACAAACGATGGCGGTTTTTAATGCTAAATCGACCAAGTTTAAAACATGGGCGGAGTTTAAGGCTTGGGTAGACGCTCAGGCTGAAGACGAGGCTAAAAACGCGAAGGCTCAAATCATATGTGGCAACGGCAATGTACAAGCCGGTGGCGATATTATCGGACAAGGAGCGCGCAAATGATCCGCCGGCTATCCGGCTTGATCGTCAATCCGGCTACCGGCCAAATCAGCCACACCAAGTTATGGGCAAACGTTGCTGCCTGCGTGATGACCTACAAATTTACCATCCAGCCCGACGCACCCGAGTGGCTTTGGTGGGCATACGGTGGCATGGTTGGAGGCTATGCACTGATTAAGCGCGGCATCGCCGCCGTGCCGCAGGTAGCGGCCATCAACAAAGAGGAGCGGCATCATGATGATTAGTAAGTTATGGATGTTGGTGCGCCGCACATGGCCGCTGTGGTTGGCGGTTGCGGTGGCGCTTATCGCTTACCGGCAAGGTTTTCAGGTGGCTTTTAACGCGCAACAAATTGTCATTGAGCGGGCTGAAAAAGACAAAACCGCAGCATTGCTGGCATCCGGGCAAGCCTTTGCCGCCGAATTGGAGCGTGTCAACAAATTGCGTCAGGCGCAGGCGGAAAAGACATACCAAACGGGTATTAAGCTGGCTGCTGCCAATGCAGAAACAAACCGCCTGAAGCAGCAATACAGAAAGGGTATTAACCATGCGATTGAGCAAGATAAACACGCTGCCGGCAATGCTTGTATTGACGGCTTGGGCGCTCACGGGCTGCGCCAATACCGCCAATCCCTCGGATACAGCAACGATTAAAACCGTTGAGGTGCCTACTATGCCCACACCACCCGCCGCTTTAATGATTCAGCCAGTACGCCCTGCTCCGCCGGAAAGCGGCACGGTACAAAAGCTACTGGAGCACGCGACCGATTTCGGCGGATATGTGGCCGAGCTGGAAAACCAAAATGCCGCATGGAGAGCATGGGCGGGCGGACAAGTGGAGGAGCAATGAATTACCAAGAATTGATTAGCCGTACGCTCGCCGTTAAGCACGCCAGTCTTGAAATCGGTTTGGCGAAAGCAAGAGAGCAACAGCCTTTTGTCGAGCAAGTATCCCGCAAACTGGATGCAACCAGTTGGGATTATACGGTGCGAATGAGTACGGACTTTTCCGTAACGTTTAACCTTGAGATTGGCCAAGTGAGTTTCAAACACCAATACCAAGCCGTTAAGCAAGCACTATCAGAGCGGTTTAATGTTGATTTGGAGGTTATTAATACACAGCCGGTGCTGATTGTTACCTGTCGCCGCAGCCATTACAGCTGTCGCGTTATTTTTGGAGATGTACCGAAATGATACCGACACCGATTGACTTTGAATTTGGGTTTAAAACGCTTTGGGGGTTGGCTGCCGGCGCATTTTGGTTTTGGGTAAACGGTATCTCGGGCCGCCTGAAAGAAAGCGATAAACGCCACGAACAACTTAAAGATGAGTTACATAAAGTTAAGCTGGATTACGCCACCAAAGCCGAAGCGAGCGCCAATCAAACCAATTTGGCTGCGTCGCTGGACCGCCTAGAAGAAAAAATAGACAAACTCAATGACAAACTGGACCGTAAGGCAGATAAAACATGAGCATCGATAACAAAGATCCTTTGCTTGCCTCTCTCGCACGGATTGAGGCCAAGCAAGATAAGCTCCTGAAAAACCAAGAAAGTATGGAGGTCGAAATACAAGAGATCCGCAAAGAATGCCGAAAAACCGCCGCACTATATGGAGGTCTAGGCGGTATGACCGTGGCCGCCGCGTGGGAAATGATTAAGCTAAAACTGGGTATCGGAGGCGGTTAAAAATGGCGCATCCGAAGGAGACCCGCGAAAAGCTGCGGCAGCTATATGTATCCGGCAATCAAACGCTGGAAACGGCAGCGCTGATGTGCGAAGTGCCGTTTGCCACCGCCAGAGGATGGAAAACGGCGGATAAGGCCAAAGGCGACGATTGGGACAAAATGCGGGCGGCATATACCTTGGCAGGCGGAGGTATTGAGGATTTAAGCCGTGCGATGCTGGCAGGCTTTTTGGTGCAATACAACAGCACTATGACGATGCTGCAAGACAAGGATGCGGAGGATTTGGCGCCGAGCGAGCGCGCCAAATTGCTGGCCAGCCTAGCCGATGCATTTACCAAAACCGTGGCAGCCAATGCGCGTGTGATGCCGGAAACATCCAAGCTAGCTACGGCGCTAGAACTAATTGAGTTCCTAATGATGTTTGTGCAGGAAAAATACCCCAAACATTTGGCAGCATTTGTTGAAGTGCTGGAGCCGTTTGGGTTGGAAGTAGAAAAAAGGTTTGGTTAATTCCTTCGTCTATTAAAAAATCATGAAAACTAAAGAATTCTTAAAATCCCTTGCCGAACTTGCAGCTAATTTACGGCGAGTAATTGAAGCAGAAGTTGACGGTTTCGATCCGTCACCATCAGCAGTAGCCACACGGCGGGAAAAAGTATTTGATCCGGTAAGCGGTTACGAATATTTCGTTAACACTTACTTCCCGCATTATATCCGCTCCACCGAAAAATCGGACTTGCACCGTTACCTGTTTAAACGATTGCCCGAAGTATTACTGGAACCTGAAGGATGCCCAGAGGCGGTGGGCGCGCCGCGGGGTGAAGGTAAATCAACACAGGTGACACAGCTATTTAGCCTATGGTGCATTGTCACCGGCCAAAAGCACTATATCGTGATTGTGATGGACAGTATCGACCAAGCCTACCCGATGCTGGAAGCCATTAAGGCCGAGCTGGAATTTAACCCGCGTTTAAAAACCGATTTTGCTGATGCGTGTGGCCAAGGCCGTGTGTGGCAGGCAGGTACGATTGTCACCGCAAACGACATCAAGGTACAGGTTGCCGGCAGTGGCAAAAAGCTGCGCGGTTTGCGCCACGGCCCTTACCGACCTGACCTGACCATTTTGGACGATATCGAAAACGATGAGCAGGTACGTAATCCCGAGCAGCGAGACAAACTCAACAGCTGGCTGACTAAAACCGTATTACCGCTTGGCGGTGTCGGACAAAAATACGATGTGATTTATATCGGTACGATATTACACTACGACAGCGTGCTAAACCGCACGTTAAATAACCCATTTTGGCGCGGCACCAAGTTTAAGGCCATGCTGCAATGGCCTGACCGCATGGATTTGTGGGATCGCTGGGAAGAGCTTTACCGCAATGACGGTGAAGCGGTTGCTGATGCGTTTTATCAGATGAATAAGGCGGAGATGGAGCGCGGCGCTAAAACCAGTTGGGCGGCGCGCGGCGTATTGGCCCTAATGAAAATCCGCGCCCGTGACGGACATGCGACTTTTGATAGCGAGTATCAGAATGACCCTGTGGCCGGCGATGCCGCTCCTTTTGCCAACAGCCTGATATTTTGGGTTAACCGTGATTCCGATTGGATTTTTTATGGTGCTTGTGACCCGAGCTTGGGTAAAGCTGGCAATAGCCGCGACCCATCGGCTCTGTGTATCGGAGGCTATAACCGCCGCACTGGTGTGCTCGATGTGGTGGAGGCACTGATTAAAAAACGCGTGCCGGATAAAATTATTTCGGACATTATCGAGCTGCAACGCCGTTACCGTTGTGTATTGTGGGGCATTGAAACGGTACAGTTTCAGGAGTTTTTAAAAACAGAGCTGGTTAAGCGTGGTGCAGAGGCCGGTGTACCGATTCCGGCACGTGGCATTAAACCGAGCGCAGATAAGCTGTTACGCATTGAGAGCCTGCAACCTTATATGCAAAACGGACAAATCCGTCTACATGCCAGCCAAAGCACGCTGATTGACCAATTTAGACATTTTCCGATGGCCGATCATGACGATGGTCCGGATGCGGTACATATGCTTTGGGGATTGGTACAGAGCGGCAGCAAAGCGGATAAGGCCGTGCCAGTGTATATGCCCGATCCAACATTCGATTAACTTAAAGGCTCATTAAATATGTTTGGATTAACCAAAAGTAAAACCAAAAAACACATCGATGCGCTGGTCACAGATACAGCCTACGCGCTGGATAGTTTTATGAGCAGTGCGGAAAGTACCGACGAATTGCTAGACCGCTTGGGTTTGAGCCGCGAACAGGTTTACGCTGCCGTTAACTCTGACGACGAAGTGGAAAGTTGTAAAGAAGATTTGCGTACCGCCATGATGGCAAGTGGTTGGCGGCTATACGGCGACGGCACCGATGATGCTCAACTTGACCGCATTTATCGCGTGGTGCGCAAAAACCTATCAGCCTTTGTGGAACTGGTATTGACTGCCCGCTTGAATGGCTACGCGGTGGGCCGGTATATCTACCGACAAGACGATGATGGGTTGATTGTGCTTGACCATATCGCCGACCGCCGCGACGAGCTAGACCGTTACAAGCCAAAACGTGGCGGCGAATTGGTGTATCGAGGAGACAGCGGAGAAGAAGTAATTGATACTCAAGTGATGCATCTGCTGCTGGTTAATCGGGCTACGGCTAAAAACCCTGCCGGCGAAATGGCCGTCGCACGGCTTTATCCTGCTGTGTCGGTGCGTAAAAACGGATTTTTATATGCGCACCAATTTATTAAGCGTTACGCCCAGCCTTATATGGTGGGCAAGGTTTCGGGTGATGCCCAAGGCTTTATCGGCAAATTGTTTGCGTTCGTTTCTGGCGGAGCGATTACGGTTGATACGGAAGACAGTGTCGAGATGCTCACCAACTCAGCCAATGGCGAAGGCTTTGAAAAATTGGAGCGCATGGCAAACGCACGTATCCAAAAGGCCCTGCTCGGTCGAGTCAAAATATCCGACCTTGCCAACGGAAGCCGTGCCGCACAAGAGACGGAAGAGAATACCCGTCAAGACCGAATCGAAGCCTATTTAAGCCTGCTATCCCTAGCTATCCAACATGCTGTTGATGCGATGGTAGCGGTTAATGCCGTGTGGGGCGTGGAAATTAAACAAAAAAGCGGCCTGTGGTTTGAATTTAACGAAGAAATCAAGGTAGATAAGACGCGAGCAGAACGTGACAAAATGTATGCGGATACCGGCATGGTTAGATTTACGGAAGAATATTTTGTGCAGGTACTTGGCTTTGAAAAAGAGCATTTCGAGCTGCTTGACCCGGCCACACAAAGCCAAGGTCTAAGCCAAGCTATGTCCGCGAAACTTTCAAACGTTCAAAACGGGCAAGAGCCGCCGCTTTTGAAAGCCGACCAAGCCTTGATGCAGCCTAAAATTCAGGCGGTATTAAACGCATTGCAACTCTCGGAGAGCTATGCCGATTTTGAGTCAGCTTTAAGCAAGATGGATTTAAGCGAGGGCGATATGGCAATTATCGACAAGCTGGTCGGCGAGAGCGTGCGCAGTTTTTCAGACGGCCTTTTGGATGGCAAATGATGAAAATCAATTTTAACAGCCTCATTGACCGTGCCGCCTTGGGATATCTTAAAAGCAAAAAGCTGCTGCCCGGCTTTAGCCATTACGACGTGTGGCTATATGAGCATGCCGTTGCTTTTACCGTTGCCAAAATGATGGATACGGATATGCTGGCCGACGTCCAAACGGCCTTAACCGATGCCATGCAAAACGGCACTACATTTGCCGATTTTAAAAAGCGTTTAAAACCGTATTTAATGGCTAAGGGCTGGTGGGGCGAATCGGTCATGCTTGACCCCGAGGATGATGCGTTAAAAGTGGTACAGCTCGGCAGCACCCGCCGCCTACGCACTATTTTTCATACCAATCTGCAAACCAGCTATGCAGCTGGACAATGGGCGCGGATTCAAAACCGAAAAACCGCCCTGCCGTATCTCAAATATATTCCCAGCGCAGCTACGCACAAGCGTGATGCGCATAAACCCTATTACAATTTGATTCTGCCGGTCGAGCATGAGCTATGGAACACGATTTTTCCGCCGAACGGTTACGGTTGCCTATGTAGTGTCCGGCAGCTCACGAAGACACAAGCGCTGCGCGAACGTGGCGAAGACATTGCCAAAGACCCCGGCGGTTTTACGGAGGCTCAAAAAGAAGCGCATAAACAAGGACGCTTGGAAGACAGTCCGAACATCGAAACCATAGAATTTACCAATCCGCGCACGGGGCAGACGGTGCGTATCCCGGCTGACATCACGCCCAGCTTTGCCCATAACCACGGTGATAGATTGGGGGCATTGCAACAATTAGCCACAGGCAAGCATGGCAAAAACTACGCCGCTATGCTGGCCGCAGAGACTAACAACTACATACGCCAAAAAATTGGCAGACCCAACTTCATTCATGGCTTGCCAAATCTAACACTCAAAAACGACGGAGGTGTTGCCAATGCACAGTCTTTGATTTTTTCGGAGGCGGGCCGCGGAGAGCCGTTGGGTTATGCTACCCCGGGGACCGATGGCGGATTGGAGCTGGTGCATCGGGACGGCAACTATTACCTGCTTAAGTACAGTGATGACGGTGTGAGCGTCAGCCATCTGTCTGCCGCCCAAACGCTTAAAATGAAAACCGACGATATGATGTTGTGGGCGGAAAAAGGATTTGTCGATATTGCAGACGAAAAACTTGCACAAATCAAAGCCGCCGACTTTGGTGATGCGGATTTCGCCGACAAATTGGCTGCATGCATCTACACAAGCGAGAGCGGATATACTACGGTTAATCTGCCATTGATCCGCTATAAAGGCGATTTGAGACAGTTAAGCAGCTATGAGCTGCGCATGGTTACCGCATTAGATGGATTTTTGGCTAAGGCGCCAACTTATGTCGGTACCACCCACAGGATGGTGAACATAGCCGACCTAAATAACCCGGATTTATTTATGGCTGCCCATCAACCGGGTAGCATACTGCGTTACAGCAATTTTACCAGCACCACCTTACAGCAAGGTAACTTCGGCCAAGACCGCGACGTGGAGATAATAATCCACGGCAAAAGCGGCGTGCGCATTGAATCCATATCTCAATACGAGCAAGAAAAAGAGGTATTAATGCCAAGGACTACGGTTTATAAAGTGAAGAGCCGGCGCGAAACGGTTGATAATAACGGCCAAACCCGGCACCACATCGAGCTTGAAGAAATAACAGACGCGGGATATGATGAATCGATGATCGTACAGCTAAGCTGTTTGGGTAAATAAAATGGATACGATGCAGAGTAAAGACCAAGCCGTCGCTCACGCCCTGAATAATTGGGATGAGTACGAAAAAAGAGCGACGGAACTAAACGACAGTTGGGTACGTGCCAACATTGCCAAGCTGCCGCCGGAAGAAAAAGCAAAAGCGGAAAAACTGCACGCGGCTGGGCATTACAACCGCCCAAAGCGTTAGATAAACCGCAAATCCGAAAAAACGCGCTTTTGGGCGCGTTTTTCTTTAAGGGTATCCTTACCCCTTACCTTTGATTTACACCCCCGATTAAACCCCGATTAAAATCGACGCAATCGGCATCTATGCCATTGCAAGGCAATTCAAAACGGCAATAAACAAAAATACCTTTGCTGCCAATAGTAATGAACGGCTACCAAGACGTTTTTCTACAAGCCGCCCCTATCATGGCGGCATGAAAACGAAATCCATCCCCCAAACCTTAAATCTGCGCCTTTCTTCTGCCGATGCGGTGGCCGTTGCTGCCGTAACGGGCGAAGAGCCGCGCAAGTTTTCCGGCATTGCCAACAGCGGCCGCCCGTTCGGCTTAGGCAACTGGCAAACGGTTATCGACTTCGCCGACATCCAACTCAAGGACAGGACAGCTTTTCTCATTGATCATGAGGGCAGCAAGCGCGCCGGCGTGGGTAAGTTGTCGGTTACTTCAGACGGCCTCTTCGCCGAAGGCACTTTGCTGAAAAACGAATACGGGCGCGCCGTGGCAGAGGAATCCGACCAAGGATTTCCTTGGGAAATGTCGGTTTATGTACAGGCCGGCAGCATTGAGGAATTGAGTGCAGGCACGAAGATGAGCGTTAACGGCCATGAAGTACAAGGCCCTATGCTGATTATGCGTAATTGCACCATTCGTGAAGTGTCGTTTACTGCCGTAGGAGTCGACGGCAATACCCATGCCGTAGCCTTGTCGGATGACGGCAAGCCGCAGGCATTTGATTATCAACACAAGCAACAGGAGCATTTGAGCATGACACCTGAAGAGAAGGCGGAATTTGACCAGCTGAAGGCGGATAAAGCCAAGCTGGAACAAGAAAATGCCGATTTGAAACTCTCGGCGCATAAAGCGCAGATTGATGCCAAGTTGGCGGCAGCCGGTTTTAAAGCCGGCGAAGATGGCAAATTTAGCGGAGTGGGTGAATCCACCTACAAGCTGTTGTTGTCTGCCGATTTGAAAGACGCAGAATCTGTGATCGCCGATCTGAAGCCGGCCGAAGCGGCCTTGTCTGGCGCGGGTAAACCGCCGGTGCCGGAAGCGTTACTGGCCGATAAAGAGGGCGGCAATCAAACCGAACCGCAAGTCGGCGTAAAACTGTCGGTGGCAACGGGTAAAAGTTCGCTGAACGGAGGCGCGTATGTCTAACGAAAAAATGAAAACCACTGGCGAAACTTTAGGGCGCGTGACGGGCGATTACCTAAAGTGGGAAGCCACGCCGTTAACCCGCGAGGCGGTAGCCGCTCCAGAAAAAACTAAAATCGGCACGTTTGTCGATTATCCGTTGCGCGAAGGTAAAAAGCTGCTGGCGTTAACCGATGAGCAGGACGGCAAGGTAATAGTGCAGCCGCACAACTGCATTATCGATTTATCGCTGGTTGCTACTACCGCAGTTAATGCGGCGGCATCGACGGGCGGCAATCTTGAGGGCCTGAAAAAAGACGGCGACCCTTACGGTATTGTTTATCAAGGCACGCCTACGCCTTAACCATAAATGGTGCAGGCCGTTTCAGACGGCCTAACCCTGCATATTTTAAAAAAAGGAAACATTATGCCTTTATCTAGCGAAAGTAAATTTGGTGTTTCGGCGTTGACCGCCGCCATCAATCGGATACCTCCGACACCTACGCAAATCCGCGATCTGAATATTTTTGAGGCCCAATACTTGACCACCACTTATATCAACGTGGAATACCAAGAAGGCCGTCTGAATTTGGTACAAACCAAAGAGCGCGGCCAATCCGGTCAGGCCGTACCGCCAAAAGATCGCACAATTAAAACATTCCGCGTCCCGCATCTGCCGCAAGACGACGTAGTCCGCGCCGATGATGTGACTAACCTGCGCGCGTTTGGCAGCGACAAGGCCGAAACGGTAGAAAATGTGGTCAACGATAAAATTGCTGATGCCAAACTCAACCTCGAATACACCCGCGAACACCTGATGTTGGGTGCATTACAAGGAAAGATTTTAGATGCCGACGGCACCGTGCTGTACGACCTGTATAAAGAGTTTGGCCTAACTCGCCAAACCGTGGACTGGGCCTTAGATACCAAAACCACCGAAGTGGGTGAGGTAATGGATAAAACCATTGCCGATCTGCGCAAAAAACAAAAAGGCGCGATGGTGACTGGCTGGGTGGCCTTGTGTGGTTTGGACTTTTTGACAGCGCTGAAATACCACGAAAAAATCAAGCCGCTGTACGAGCGTTACCGTGACGGTGCAGCCTACCGCGAAAGCTCAGCCAATCCGATTGACTTTGAACACAACGGCATCAAGTTTATCCAGTACACCGGTGACTTTGGTCCGAAGGGTGCAAAAATCGAGGCCAATAAGGCAATCCTGTTACCGGTTGGCCGAAAGCTGTACACCGAAGCATTTGCGCCGGCGGACATGAATGCGACCGTCAATACCCGTGCGCTGCCTTATTACGCCAGCCGCGAAAAACTCGTCCACGACAAAGGCTGGAGTTTACACATGCAATCAAACCCGCTGCCGATTGCTTTGCGCCCCGAGCTGCTGGTAACGCTGACCGTTTAAAAGGCCGTCTGAAATGCTGATTACCCGTGAAGATATGATTTTGCGATTTTCCGAAAGAGAAATCGCCGCACTTACCGACCATGATTACGGCAAAACCGTGAACGTCGAAGTATTGGATCGGGCAATCGCAGACGCGCAAGCCGAGGCGGGCAGTTATCTGGCCGCCGCCGGGTATAAAAGTCTTGATGGTGTGGAGACGCCCCGCGTGCTGGTGCTGAAGGTGTGTGATATTGCACGTTACTACCTGCATGAGGACGGCGATATTGAGATTGTCGAGAAGCGGTACAAGGCGGCTATCGACTGGCTTAAATCATTGGTTAAGGAGCCGCGTCTGCTGGGTTTGGATACAACCCAGCCGGCAGACAAGGCTTCCGATGCCATGTATGCGGTGAGACCCAACACGGTGGAGCAATGGCATGAGATTAACGGTTGATACCCGGCTGCCCGAACTGCAAGCGCATTTAGATACGTTGTATCTGCGTTTAAACGGGGATTTAAAACAGCCTTTAGATGCCGTGGCCGCACTGTTGGAAAACAGCACCCGTAAGCGGTTTGAAACCAAAACGGCACCCGATGGCAGCAAGTGGGCTGATTTATCGGCATGGACGCTGCGTGCGAAGACCGGGAAAAACGGTAAAACGCGCGGCTCTATCTTGGTTGACCACGGTGACTTGTTGAGAAGTATTACAAGTCATGCGACTGAAAGTATGGCCGTGGTAGGCACCGATCGGGTATATGCAGGTTATCTGCAAACCGGTACCGCCAAAATGGACGCGCGCGAAATTTTTGGCTTGAGCGACCAAGACCGCAGCGACATCCGCGAATCGTTGGGCGAGTGGCTGCAAACTATTTGGAGTAAGTAGTCATGGCAAAACTGCCTATGTATCAAAACATGCTGGCTTGTTACCCCGCCATTTTAGAGCGCATGCAGCAAGTACCCGGGGTAAGCGCAGTATTTGAGGCCACAGATTTGGAGGCGGTAACGTCAGACCGCAAAATCAAGCCGCAAGACGGAGCGGTTTATGTGGTGTTTGACGGTTTCACGCCGGATGGCACGGCTCTAAATAAAGGGCTGTTGCGCGAGCGTTTGAGCTTTAGCTTTATTTTAGCCAAGCGTCAATACAATCCCAGCCGCCTACAATACGGCGCAGACGGCGTGGGCGAAACCATTACCGCCATTAAATCGGCATTTCAGGGTTTCGATCCTTGCGGCGAAAACGGGCAGAAGCTCACGCTTGAGCCGTTTACCGCGCGAGCCGCCCTACCGATTGCCTACCACGAAGGCTTTGCATTTTTCCCTCTGCGGTTTGAGACCGCAGTAGCTATTGAGTTAAGAAAGGACTAAATATGCCTATCAACCGCACCGCTGACCACGGCCTGATTTTTGAGGGCGACGTTAAGGTACGCAACCGCAATATCGCTGATGGCGGCATTTATGATGTCGGCAATACCACATCGTTAACCACCGCGTCATCGACCGAAAGTAAAGAGCGTACCAGTAAGCGCAAAGGTACTTACGGCCAAGCGTTGGATAGCTTGGTGACTCAAAAACCAACCGAGGTCGGTTTGAAATTAGATACTCTTGACAAAAATAACTTGGCAATGGCCTTAATGGGCGAGGCGGCTGTGATCGAAGCCCGGGCCGAAACGGTATCAGATACCGTAATCCATATCGGCAAAAAAGGCCAAGGCTATAAGTTGCCGCACGAAAACATTGATCCGACCACGATTAAGGTTAAAAACAAGACAGACCAAAACGTGGCCGCAGAAAAGGTTAAATTCAACGCCAATGTCGGCCTGATTGAAATTGATCCGTCTGCTGACAACGTAAACGACAATGAAGACATCAAAGTGAGCTATAAAACCCGCGCTGCTGGCGGTTTCAAAATTAGCGCAGGTGCATTGAGCCGCTTGGATCTGGAAATTTGGGTTGACGGCAAAAACCGCATCACCGGCGAGGCCGGCGTGTTGCATATCCCGCATGCCGTGCTTGCGGCCGATGGCGATATCGACTGGTTCGGCGACGACTTCGCGGAAGCTGCCTTTAAGGGTACGGCGGTGCTGGCCGAAGGCCAAACATCAACTTATTACTTCTCCAACTTTGGCAATTAAGTTGGGTGTCAATGATAAAGGCCGTCTGATATAACAGACGGCCTTTTTGTTGTTTTGCGGATTTTTTGTCATGCGTTTAACAGAGCGGTGATAACCGAAAAAATCAGAAATCCAACTACAACGGCAGCAGCATAAAACGGCAACTTGGCGAATAGAGATATCGGGGTGCCTTTGGCGGCAGCCGGAACACGGTATCGGCCCGAATTAGTCAGTAGCCCCGCGCAAAATAGCAGCAATAATAATAATTCCATAGCAGCCCCCGTCCCGTTGTAATGAATGATTTCCGGTATGCCGGTGAGATCTCTTATCAATAATTATGGATTAATATAACTTAAATATAAAGGTTTATCAATATGGCATCGGCAGAGCTTCAGGCCGGCATCCGCATTACGGCGGGCGTGGACGGCGCGGAACAGATTAAGACACTTGCGGAAGAAATTCAGGCCGCAGGGCTTGATACGGCCAAATTGTCGGAAGAAGCGCAAAAGCTGCATGAGACATTTGCGAAAACGTCGCAGCAGCAGGCATTAATCGAGCAGTACAAGGCTTTGGAAAAAGAGCTTGAGGAAACAGGCCGCGCCATGAAAGAGGCCGACACCCTGCTTGACCGGCTACATGAGAACATGAAAGACGGAGCAACCGCCGAGCAAAAAGAGGCGGTGGCAAAACTGCGATCGGAAATGGAAAAGCTCGCCAAAAAAGAAACCGAGCTTGCTGAAAAAGTGCGTGACTCCCGCAATGCCATGACTGCGGCGGGTGTGTCGGTTAAAAACCTTGCAGCCGACGAGCAACGGCTGGCAACGGAAGCATCGGCAGCCGCCGTTAAAATGGACAAACTCGCCGCCGAAGCGCAGGAGCTCAAGGCTATTGCCGATGCCCGCATTCAATTGGGGCTTGACGCAGACGATAAAGCCCGCAGGGAAATCGAAAAAACCCAGCAGGCTTACGAGACGTTAAAAAACAGCGGCACACTAAGCCATGCCGAACTGGCCCGGGCGGCGGAACTGCAACGCGACAAGGTTTATAAAATAGAGCGCAGTTTAAGCGATCTGCGTCCTACGTTGGCGGATGTTGCCGACGAGTTACAGGGCGTGGTTACCAAAGCTGGCGGCTTGGCCTATGTCGGACGCGAAGCAGTCAAGTTCGAGGCCGCAATGGCGGGCGTGAAAAAAGTGGTGGACGGCACGCCTGAACAAATATCGGAGTTATCCGGCGAAATCAAACGCATGGCGGGCGAGTTGGGTATCGTCCCCGAGCAGTTGGCGGAAATTGCCGCACAAGGCGGACAGTTGGGCATTGCGTTGGAAAGGCTGCCCGAGTTTACCGAGATGGCCGCCAAAATGTCATTAGCATTTGGCATATCGGCCCAAGAAGCTGGCGATGCGGCGGCTACTATTGCCAACGTATTCCAATTGCCGATTGAAGAAGTGGAACGGTTGGGCGATGCGGTCAACACGTTAGGTAACAACACTGCCGCTCGCGAAAAAGATATTGTTGCCGCTATGACCCGTATTGGCGGTACGGCCAAGCAGTTTGGTTTGGCGGCGGAAGAAGCGGCTGCTTTGTCCGGCGCGTTTATCGCTTTGGGTAAACCGCCCGAAGTGGCGGCAACGGCCATTAATGCGTTGCTGCAAAAATTGCAGACCGCGCAATCTCAGGGCAAGGATTTTCAGGCGGCCTTAAACGAGATCGGCTTGTCGGCTGATGATATGGCGGCGAGTATTGCGGCCAATCCGCAAAAAGCCTTAAGTGAGTTTTTAAGCAAGCTGCAACAGCTCGACAAACAGAGCCGCGCCCTCGTGCTGTCTGATTTGTTCGGCACCGAATATAGCGATGACATTGCGTTGTTAGTCGGTTCGCTCGGAGAGTATGAAAAGGCTTTGGGCTTGGTTGCTGACAAGGCAAAAACGGTTGGTGCGATGCAAGCCGAATTTGCGGCGGCAATGGACACCGCGGAAGGCCGTTTGAATCAGGCAAAAGCATCTTTTCAGGCAGCGGCCGCCACTATCGGCGAAGCCATGCTGCCCGCCATTTCTGCCGTTGCTTCAGGCGCTGCGCGTGTGGCTGATACGGTTGGCGCAGTAGCGGAGCATTTCCCCGTTTTGACCCAGCTGGCGGTTATGTATGCAGGCTTGCGCGTTGGCATGCAGGCGCTCGAAGCCATTACCCGTTTAACCGGCGCAACATCTGTTAAAAGTATGTTGCAGGCGGAGATCGGTGCCAAGAAATTTTCCACTCAACTTTTGGGCGCAAAAGTTGCCGCGGCTGCATTAAACACCGAATTGGGCAAAACCTCTGCCCGCGATCTTGATATTTTAAAAAATGCGGCATCCAGCCTAAAAGATAAGCTGGTGCAGGTAGCTCAGGCGGCGGCCGGGATAGGCATGGCATTAAGCACCGGGGCGAGCATCGGCGATTGGGCTTATCAAAATTCCTCGACCGTTAGGGCTTTAGGCGACGAGTTGGGGCGAGTTTTAGCGTATGTAGATGCTATTTTCACTGACCGCACGTTTGATGATGTATCTAAGTATTTCAAAACATCAGCCCAAGCTGCCCGCGAGTTGGCCGAAGCAGAAAAAGCGGCGGCCAAAGCTAAGGCGGAGCGGGCGGAAGCCGATGCCAAGGCAGAGGCGGCAGAATCTGCCCGTATCTCAGCCATGCAGCAACAATACCGCAATCTAAAAGCCGAACATGATGCGGTGATCGCATCTATGAAGGTGTTGCAGTCTGAGGGTTTGGGCAGCGGAGTAATTTATGATCAGCTCGCTATGCAGGCAGACGGTTTGCGGGCAGAAATGGAAAAGTTAAACGCCGAATTAAACAAGGCGGGTACAGATTTTGAATTTGATACCGGTGCCATTGCAGCTGCTAAAAACGCGCTTAAAGATTTAGGCTTAACCGCCGGGCAAGTGGCAAGCGGAATCAGCGAGGAAGCGGAAAAGGGCTTGGCCGCTTTTGACAAAGCGGCGGTGCAGTTCGGGCATAACAGCGAGCAAATGGCGCGGATATTTCAGGCCGCCTTGTCGAAGATGGATAGCCCCGAAGCAGTTGAGGCTCTAAGAAAACGCCTAGAAGGTGTGGGTAAGCAGGCCGGGTTAACTGCCGAAGAGATTGCCAAAATCGGCGAGAAAGCTCCCGATAGTGCCGCTAAAGTGGCGGAAGCCTTTGCCAAGATCGGTGTTGATGTTGATGCGGCCACAACAGGCATCAGCAGTAAGGCGAAAGAAGCGTTTGCCGATTGGCAGGCAGCATCAGCGGCAGCCAAAGAAGCAGGAATTGAAGATGCCCGCCTAATCCGCAACGGTTTTGAACAGATGATGGGCAAACTGCAAAGCCGTGCCGAGTTTGAGGCGTTTCGCGCACAATTACAAAAAAGCGGCGATGCGGCGGCATTAACCAGAGAGCAAATCCAGCGGTTAAACGATGCGGCAAAAGAAGGGGCTACAGGCGCTAAAACGGCTTATGACGCAATGGCCCAATCCATTAAATCGGCTGCCGCTGCCACCGATTTGAGTCGAGTGGCAGCCGAGGCTAAAGCTGCATTTGAGGCGGGTACGATTACGGCAGCTCAATATGATCAGGTGTTAGCTCAAGTTAAACAGCGAACGGCAGAAATTGAGACGCAATCGGCCAAAGCGGGTGATGCGGCGGCAAATGCACACAACAAAGCGGCAGCGGCAGCCGATAATCATGCGCGGGCCGCCCAAAATGCCGGCCAGTCAAATCAAGAGTTAGCCAACGGTATGCAGAAGGTGGGCGGGGCATCGGAAACGGCAACCCGAAAAGTCAATGCCTTGCATCAAGGTATAAGTAGCACCTACGGTGTAGTCAAGCTGACGCGCGAAGAGTTTGTACGCTATAACAATTTGCTACACGGCTTGACGGAAAAAGGCACACACTTTTTGCGTAATGGTTGGCGTGCTTATGCCGACCAGTTTTTAAACTCCATCAAAGAAGCCAACCTCGCGCAAGAGGAGTTAAACGCTGCCATTTCAAACGGTACGGTTAATATGACTCATCTTATCCGTGCGACCACGGTAGCGGGTGAGGCTGCCGATAAGTTGGATGCGGCATCTTTGCGAAACTTTCGAAACTCCATCGAAGCGGCGCGACAAAAACTGGTACAGCTTAAAGACGAGGCTACGGATGCCCGGTTGTCGATCGAAGCGGAGCTGGCCGCCATCAACGGCGACGAAGAAGCGGGCTATGCCTTGCAGCAGCAACGGAAATTAGCCGAATTAAGAGCCAAGCAGCAGGCTGCGTTCAATAACGGCCAAGGAGAGGTTGCCAGCGAATGGGCGCGTGCGGCTCAAGCCCAAGAGGCGCTATACGCGCGCCAGAAAGCGCAACGCCAGCGCGAAAAAGCCGAAGAAGAGAAAAGGCAGCGAGAAGCGGCGGCGAATAACCAAAATGGCAGCAGCCGCTTAGATATTACCAATGTAGATAATTTAAAACTTGAAGGGCTTGGTAATGCTGCCGATGGCGTCATTAATCAACTGGAGTCAGTATTAGCAGCCCGAGATGCTAAGGTCGTTGAAAAATTCGGGCAAGAATTTTTAAATAAATTGCAAGACGGCCTTGCTCGTATGAGTTAGGCAGCCTAAAAAAAATCCCACTCAACCGGACCGAGTGAAGCCCTTATCCCCCGCCCCGTGCGGGGATTTTTTTATCATGAGGTAAAGGAGTTTTAAGATGGCAAACGATTATTGGCAGTTAAAACGTAATGACAACGGGGCGCGTATTGAGTTACCCCAAGATATGCGGTGGAGCGACGAATTTGATTGGAGCCGCGTCGCTCAAGCTGAGCCGCAACGGACACTATCGGGCGGGCTGGTTATACAGCAGGGAGTCAAGCTAAATGGCCGCCCTATTACCCTGAACGGCGAAGGTATTTGGATTGACCGCGATAAGCTGCTTACCCTGCGAGACTGGACGGATATCCCCGAACTGGAGATGACTTTGCAGCATTATGACGGCCGGGAATTTACAGTGGTTTTCCGCTTACACGATAGTTGGGCGGCTAATCTGGCACCTGTGATGTTTGCAACTCCCGAGACAGGTAGTGACAAATATACTGCAACGATTAATTTGATGACGATTTAACCGGATTTTAAAACATGGCAAAAACAACCAGACTTACCCAGCAGGATTTGCAAATCTACCCTAGCCAACGCTTAACTGATACCGATGATGGCGGCGGTTTGATGGTCGGCACCCCTCTTACGGGCGCAGACAATGAGTTGTTTCCGCCCGTGTCCGATGTTGACCGGACAATGGGGAGTTTCGATGCGCGCCTTGTCTACCCCGCCGTGCTGCGTAACGATGCCGAGCCGTTATATGGCAGTCATTTTGTCATTTCGGTTCCGCCTGAGGCTGGCAATGTGTCTTTTTTAGTATTTAAAGCGCGCAATTATGGCGAGCTGCGCGCAGAAATTATGCCGCGGATAGAAGCGTACAGCGTGCCGACAATTGAGAGCCGTATGACATTAATGGGCCGCCACTTGGCAGGCATCCGCATTATACAGGCATACCAGAGAGTGGAGGCGCCTCTACCGAAAATCGGTGAGCGTTACTGTTTGTTTTATTCGGATCGCAAGGGGGCCGAAAATATTACCCGACAACAATATTTCAGGGTTATGGACCTGGACCACGAAATCCGTACATTTGAGTATGTGCGTCCAAGCGGTGAGGTAGTGGAGTTTAACCGTAGGGTATTAAAAATGAATATCTCTGGTCCATTGTCACATGACTATGAGGGGGTTGATTATCCGGTTATTGGTTATGCCGACAACAAAAAAACTAAAATCCTCGAAACGCAAGTTGCGGACTCGGCCAGTTATTACGGTGTCCGCCCGTTGGCGATGCCGGCTAAAAAAGGCGATGCCGAAATTAAAGTCGATACGATTTTTGAAAAGTTAGTGCCAACCAGCGCGGTGGAGACTGCGCATGCGGATACTCACCCGGTCATGTCGTCGGTGTGGGTGGCCTCTGCCCCGCGCCGTGTCATGTATAGCGGTAGTGGTTCGGTAAGCGGTGATGTGTATCTCGCCCAACCGGTTGTGCCGGGTACGATTGAGCTTGCCGGATATACCGATAATGCCGTTGGCCAATTGATTAAGGGTGATGCTGTCTTGCAAGTGGATTACGAGCGCGGCTTGATTAAAAACATGCCATCAACCTATGTATCGGCAATTTATGGTGTGCCTGGCGCCAAAATATCGGCCGCTTGTTATTCGGCCCATATCAACGTTAAAGATACTAATCAAGGCCAACAATGGGCCCCATTGCTTAAGCCCGCACCGACGCGTGGATCGGTAGTTGTATCGTATATGAGCTACGGATCATGGTACGAGTTACGTGACTATGGCGACTTAATTTTAAGAGATGACACGGGGGCGCCGTGCGGATCTGTCGAAAGCAGCGGGTCGGTCATATTGTCGCTGCCGGCAGTGCCGGATGTCGGCTCACGTATTATTTTTTCATGGGCTGCATCAGATGCTTTTAAAACTTTTGATGCGAAGGCTGCCGGCAGTGCGTCGGTTGCGACAAGTGTCAGCAAAGATGCGGTTTATCCGGCTGCTCCCCAACCATTTATCAAGCCTGGATCAGTCAATTTGTCTTGGTCGGGTGGTGCTGCGAGTGATGACGGACGGCGGGGGTTAACAGGTAATGTGGCGGGGGAAATCGATTATCAAGCCGGTTTGGTTCGCATCCCTGCGGGCGCACCCGCAGCAGCGGTATCGTTTACCGCCAAACGATATGTCGGCGAGCACGTGTTACGCGGGGATTTCCAAGCTAACGGAAACGGTTTTGAGGGGGTGAAAATCGGAGCCTGCCAACCCGGTACCGTTGTGCTGTATGTCTGGGCCGAGGTGTCAGTTTCAGGCGTTCCAGGTTGGCTGGCATCATCTCCCGACGGTTGGCCCTATCTGCCTAAAGAGTTGTGGCCTGTGGTTACAAAATACGCATCCACCGGTACATGGTTAAGAATCTGCGACGATGGCGCCGGTGGACTGTTATTAGCCGGTAAAAAACTAAGTGGCGCATCTATTAACTATGCCGATGGTAATTTGGTATTGCCTAATTCGGCCGTTAAGCTGGATGTGCAAAGTTATCGGAGCGGCAAGCACACAATTACCGTGGGCGCGGAAGCGCTGGATTTTGTGGCCGAAATGTACAAAATCACAGAATACACGTTAGAGCTTGGCAAGCTTAATCCTTATTACATCAACTCGCCTGCTACGGAACCCGTATCCGGTAACAGCAACGGCGGGAGTTGGATGCTTACAGTCCTGTCGGGCCAATATTACGGCGAAAAAGCCGTATTGGATACCTGGTCATTCATGGCGGGCAACGTCGCCATTATTGAGCGTGGCGGAGTGCTCTACAAAGACTTTAACCATCGTACCGGCATAGGCGCTGTTATAGGTACTTTGGATTCCGCCACCGGAGCCGTAAAAATATCTGATGTCGAGGGGGATTATAGTGACCTAAAAATTACAGGCGGCATAGTGGCGTCTACTTTGCCGGTTATGTATAGCTACAGTGGCCGTGCTCCAGCCGCTCCGGTTAAACCTGAGAGCTTTACCGTGTATAGCGGCAAAGGAGAAAGTGCGAAAAGTGCTACTGCCGATGAGGCCGGAGTAATTAGCGGTGATTTTGATGGCAAAATCGATTATGAAACCGGAGCATATCAAATCAAATCCGAGGCTGGATTTAACCCGTTAGATCTGCGTTATAACATGGTCACTCAAAATAATATCCCGCTTGATTCGAGCATTATTGGTATTGATGCCGTACGCCTGCCGCCGGATGGCCGTGTGCCCATATTCCGCAAGGGGGATATGGTAGTAATCGGCAATAAGCTCAAACAGGATTTGGGTAGCGCTTTTACGGGCGGGCAAGCAATGGAGCTACAACGTAAAAATATTGACCGGTTATGCTTGCTGGATGCCAACGGAAAACATGTTTTATCCGATAAATATAGTACCGATCTCAAAGCAGGCACCATCACTTTTGCCGAGCCACTCAATTTGTCAGAGTACCAAATGCCGTTGTCGGCGGAACAAGCATGGGAAGAAGAAAACCGTGTTGTTGGGGCCGATATTTCAGGCCGTCTGAAACTCCAATTCGGACTTGGACGTGATTACCCTGCCGATAATACCTATGTGTCTAGTGCGGTAATCGGTGGGGATTTATTGGTGCGTTACACCGAGCCATTTAGTCAACAGGCATGGGATAGGATTTGGCGCGACACGATCAGCGGCGATGAAATCCTGGCCCGGCTGAACGTCAAAGATTATCCGATCAAGCTAACGAGTGCTGGAGCCGTAACAGAGCGTTGGTTGATTGTATTTGTTAGCGACAGCCAATTTGAGCTGTATGGAGAACGGCTTGGTTTGGTAGCCAAGGGTGATATTTTATCGCCGCTGGCACCGGTTAACCCTGCTACCAATAAGCCCTATTTCACGTTACCTCATCTAGCTTTCGGGGGCGGATGGAGCCGCGGTAACTGTATCCGATTCAACACATTTGGCACGCAGCTGCCCGTTTGGATTTTAAGGGCTGTCCAGCCCAGCCCGATAAAACAAAGCCAGCGTGATGGATTTAGTGCTTGTTTGCGCGGCAATACGATTGTGGAGAGTTAAATGATTGACGGACTTAGAAAAATCCCTGTTAGTGTATACCGTAGTACAGATGAGGGTGCACCTCAGTTGACAAGGCAATTAGGGTCGTTAAACGTCGTGCTTAAGGCATGCTTGGTCACAGGATATGGCACTAACTCCCCACTAGGATGGGAGCTAGCATTTGAAGCAGAAAATAAATCTGCATTTAAAAGTGCAGATCCTACGAGTAAACAGCATTATTTATACGTGGATCATTCTGTCCAAGAAAATAATGCGCACGTTTCAGTTAAAGTCAATATGACATCACTTGATAGCTGGGAAACCCAATACGGTTTAGGTAGTGAAGCCCAGTATTATGATTATTGGACTGCGATTTCTCGTGGTAACGAAAACACTCCGTGGATATTAATAGGACATGAAAAAGCTTTTGTATTGTTATTTGGGTCTACTGATAAAAGATTCGCTTCAATTTGTGGAGGATGGATTTATTTTGGAGACATCCCAACGTACGTTCAATCTTTCTATGATAGTGTCATTTTAGTTAAATCAGGATCCGGATCTGTGTATGGGTTCGATAACTCATCCTATGGTATTTCTTGTTTCCGTGCTTTTTTTTCATCATTAGAAAAAGAAGCTAATTTGACAACCATTTATGGATCTGCCGATAAAAAGTGGGGTCTGCCATTATTCAATAATGATGATCAATTAGCTGCGGTTGATATTTATTTGAAGACTAGCCGTAATTTGTATGGAACCTTACCAGGGGTATTACTATGTAATTTACGTATGGGCAAAACACTGAAAGATTGTACATATCCTAATATGGAAAATTTTATCGAATCAGCAGTTGGATATGGAGGAACAGGTGATACTCTATTTTTTAATAAGGTAGCGTGGGATGGTATCTAAGGTCATTATAAGTCCATGTGATGTAATTACCAGCGAGTTGGCTATTGGCGGTAAAGGATTGATTGGCGGCGTGTCTCCCGGAATTGTAACGGTCGGCGGTAAACCGGCACGGCGAAAGATTGTGCTGATAGATAAAAAAACTATGAAAATGAGGCGATATGTTTGGTCAGCTCCGAACGGCACTTGGAAAATGACAAGACTCAATCCGAATTTGGATTTTATTGTGCTAGCATTGGATTACTCAAAGCAGTACGAACCAGTCGCTTATGACTATGTTAGGCCGGTAGTTGCCACGGACGACGGTGATGGCGGATAAGCTTACTTACGATAAGCTGCCGTTACCGTTCGGGACGCTTATCGGATCGGATAGAGACGCTGCGCGGCTACGGATACCATTTGATCGATTACTCGGCTATCCGCTCGGTGATGTGGATAATCAACCGCCAGCGCCCGAAAACCCAACTAAACCGATAGATCCTAGGTTTAGATCAGTATCTGCATCTTGGTCTATGACTCAAGGTACGGTGACAACCGATAGTTTGTCTGTTAATGCAACATGGATACAGCAATCCTCATTACGCGAGTATCAGGGTGTCAATGTTGATGTGTTGCCATTATCGGGCTGCGGGGCAGCAACCGTATCCGGTGTGGTTGGATATGTTAATGAGCGAGTGCCAACTTTTAGCCAAAGCGAAACGGTTAAATCATATTATGATTTTTGTTTGTCCGATGTATCGGCTCATAGCCGGTGTGTAACATTAACCAGTGGGAAAAAAAAACTACTTACTGGAGCGGTGGAGGCATTATTTGATGGGGCAAATATTAAAAACTGTGTGTATACACATCAGTCGGCCTCAATTGCTTTTAGTGTCTATACCTTGGCGTCTATATCCGCTCAGCTTGATATGAGTGGAGATCGTAGGCATACATATCTGCCTGCATTATCAATACCCTGTGAATATTACGAAATCGAACTTGAGCCGGAAGTGCCGGCTAACACTTATGTCTGCGGTATACGTCCGCCATCGGACAGGCTTAATTTAGATTTTACGCGGCGGCGCATTGCTTATGATGCCGCCACGTTACCTTTGTCTTTTGATTGCTACCAACGGGCATTTACACCTGTTTTGAGGGCCTACATGATTAACAACGTTGTGTCTGCTACTTTGTCGGATGGCAGAGCTTTAAATTTGTTGTCGGCCGATTTTACGGCAGACATGGATGGCTATTATTGGCAAGGCAGCATTACATTGCCACCGGATGATTTTACCGTTTTGGATATGCTTAATGCGTCCAAAGGTGACGAGCCATTGATTAAAGTTAATATTAACGGCGATAGTTTTGTGTTTATGGCTGAAGAATATCGGGATAACCGGATTTTCGGCAAGAAAACATATACCGTAAGTGGCCGCAGCGTAACTGCACGAATGGGGGATACCTATGCTCAAGCTGGGAGCGGTACATACAGATCACCTATGTACGCACAACAAATCGCGGCGGAGCAACTTAAATATTCGAGGTATTCCCTTGAGCATTTTTTAGTGCCTGATTGGCTGGTACCTGCTGATGTGTACAGTATCAGTGACAAATCGCCGGTGGCCGTTTTGGCCGATATCGCATCTGCCGCCGGCGGGTTTTTGGAATCGCATCCAAACAAGCCTTATTTCTCAATCCGACCAAGATGGCCGGTAGCCGCATGGGATGTAGTTAATAGCGAGCCGGATGTAGTTGTGCCGGCAAGCGTTATATTGTCTGCGAGCGGCAGTAAGCGTGTTAAGCCCAAAGCTAATGGCGTATGGGTTTGGGCTGAGCACAACAAAGGCCGGGCAGCGGATGTATACCGTAAAGGCAGCAACCGCGAACCGAGGGCATCAGCATTAACCCATCCGTTGTACACGGATAATCCGGTATTAAGTGCTGCCGGTATCGCTGCCCTGAGTGACACGGGAGCCCATAAAATTGAGCAAATTAAGTTACCGGTTAGCGCAAAATACGCATTGCCATGTGCAAAATTGGGGCAGATTTGGCAGGTGAATGAACCATCCGGAGCGTGGAAAGGCGTGGTTACTGGCGTATCTTTAGGTGTGTCCGTTGAGCGTGATGTACCTGTCGTGTATCAAACCGTAACCATAGATTGTTACTTGGATAACTAACTATGAACTTATTAAAGCAGCTGGACGGGATATTAAATCAGCAAGTTAAAGCAGTGGCAAAAATCACCGGTGATTTGGGGGGCGGCAGTTTTGCCGCTCAAACTCCAGGCGGCCGAAACTTAGTGCTAACCGGTAATGCATCTATTGGTAGTCAAGTAATTTACGATATAACCAGTCGCCGTATCCTTGGGGCAGCCCCTGATTTGCAGATTACGGATATCCCAGTGTAGTGGTTGGTGTAGTGGTGTAGTGAAATCCATGAACCATTATCAGGCAATTTGGCAACGTAAACTCACGACATGAATAAGCCTTTAACATTCAAACGCGGCGAAACAATCGAAATTACGCTGCTGTTCGATATTTTGGACGACTACGGAATATCCGGCCTTTTAGGCGTGGATGCCCTTGCCAATATCCGCCCGAAATTCGGCAATGACGCGGTAGCGGCTTTTGCCGTGGATGTGTTCCCCGAGCAAAACCGCCTGCTGCTGACCATGTCTGCCGAGCAGTCGGCCGCTCTGAAAGAAGGTGCTTATATTGCAGATGTTACCTTTACCCGCCTTTCAGACGGCCTTGTGCAAATGAGCGGGGATATTACTGTCGAAATCATCAAGGGGACTAGCTATGCTGGTTAATTTCCGCGTTTATCGTGGCAATATCGCTCATGCCGAGCGGCGTTTTGATGACGACTTATATAAGGTTTGGCTAGCCCAACCTGAAAACCAAGGTAAGACCTTTGATGACTTTACGGCGTGGCTACAAAGTTTCAGGACGCCTGAAAATGATGCGCCCGATTTTGTTGCCCGCCTTATTTTAGCCATGTCATAAGTGATAAAAAAATGAAATTAATCGAACGTATCAATCTGTTTATCGACAAAGTTGGCGAAGTGCTTAAAGCCATTAAGGGCGACATCGGGCATAAGTCAGCACTACAAACTGATCAAAAAGGCAGTTTGGTAGAGGCGGTCAACGAACTTAAAACCCGTATCGATAGTGCTGCGTCAGGCGGCAGTGTCGCCATTAATGATGCCGCACCCGCATCTGAATCTACCGTTTATTCCAGCCAAAAAACCGAACAGCTGATTAATTCCGCTAAAAATCAAGCAAAACAGGAAGTTAAAGCTGAAATTTTAGACGGTGCGGAAGAAGCCTATGATACCTTGAAAGAAGTTGGCGCTTATATCGCAGAAGATAAAAGCGGGGCGGCGGCAATGGCTGAGCAAATTGGTAAAAGATTGCGCATTGATGAAATCCAATCGTTATCGCCGGAGCAAAAACTTGCGGTGGAAACTACCTTAAATTTAGGCGACACCAACACCGATTTTGTTGCACGCTTTGAGCAGGCATTGAAATGACTTTAAAACAACAAATAGACCGCCTTTGCGACCGCATTGCTTCTGAGTTCAAGCAGCTAAAAAAAAATCTTGGCTACCAAGAATTTCAGGAGGGATATTACAACCGCCAGCAATTAGAGGAGTTTAACGGCGGGCAGCCTTTATCTAATGCGCGGTTGGTTACTTGCCCTTGGCCGGCTGCGTTCACAAAACGTCCATGTGTGCAGATAACACTGGATATTGTTTCGACAGCCGCAAGAGTTCAATATATTCAAAATGTTACCGAAACAGGTTTTGATGTTGCCACTAACTACGCGGCAGACCTCCGCGGTGTGTGGTTCAAAGCCTATGTTAAATAAGGAGGATTCATAATTTATAGATTTAAATGAGAGCGGCGACGTGTCGGTGTCACGACCACCGACACGCCAGCCAAGCAGAGACAGCCTGCATTGACTTCAAGGCCGCACCTGTACAGGCGCGGTAATGATAACCCAAACGGAGTTAATGCGACATGGTTTATTACCAACAACTGCGTTGCCGCTGCTGCCAAAAGCTTTTGGCAAAAGGTAGCGGCAATGTGCAAATCAAGTGTAATCGCTGCAAAACAGTTAATACTTTCAATTGATTATTTCATAGAGTGCCTAGAGCGCCATATTTTCAGAGCATCTTAAAGAATGCCGACGCGAAAGGAAAATATGGATGCAAAAGCACCATCAAAACCAACAGTCGGCAGCCTCTTTGCAGGGATCGGAGGTTTCGACCTCGGATTCGAGCAGGCCGGATTCAAAACAGACTGGCAAGTCGAAATTGCCGACGTCCCCCGTGCCGTCCTCGCCGACAGATTCCCGCACGCCAAGCAATTTACCGATGTGCGGACTTGCCTGCCAGAACTGTGGCGCACCGACGTCATCATCGGTGGATTCCCATGCCAAGACGTCTCCTCAGCAGGAAAGCGGCGCGGCCTTGCCGGAGAGCGCACCGGCTTATTCTTCGATGCGATGCACATCGTCAACACCCTTAAACCTCGGTGGCTGGTGCTTGAAAACGTCACGGGGCTGCTCAATAGCAACGATGGCAAAGACTTTCAGACAGTTATCCAGTCCCTTGCCAAATGCGGGTATGTGGGATATTGGCGAGTGCTTGATGCTCGCTATTTCGGAGTCCCCACGAAACACCGTCGCGTTTTCATGGTCGCTGGATTGGGAGAGTGGCCACCAATTGAGTTTATGGCTGACTCCGGACCAGCTGACCGGTTATCTGGCAAGGCTAGAGAGGATAGCCTCTGGGCGCAAGCACACCTTACGTTACTTGCAGGTTTCGAGGCCGGGACAAACATCGACGTATCGGGTTCCAATATCATCGCTGTCTCGGACGGACGGGGTAAGATGGTTGAGCGGGGCAGAACGGTTACAGATCATGGGCTTCGCAAAGGACTGGATGCGGCCAACTTTGCAGAGGCTCGGGGTGCCGGAAACGCCGTTGTCCCGCAAGTCGCACGCTGGATTGCCGAAAAGCTCATCAAAACATTCTAACTAATCTAACTAAATAAAAAAGGCAGAGCGCCAGTCAAGAGTGCCTGCTGATTATGACTCATTACACTAAAGCCCCTTTGCCGTTCGTTGGGCAGAAACGTAACTTTATCAAGCATTTTAAACAGGCTCTAAACCATATCCCCGCCGATGGGGCTGGTTGGACAATTGTGGATGCATTTGGCGGTAGCGGGCTGTTGGCTCACATTGCCAAGCATGTTAAGCCAGCAGCCCGTGTCATTTATAACGACTTCGACGGCTATGCCGAACGGTTGCGCCATATTCCTGACACAAACCGCCTGCGTAAGATACTCGTAGATTTGTTGTCAGACTATCCGCGCGATAAACATATTGACAAGGCAACTAAGTCTAAGGTGGTTAATGCCATCCAAGCATTTAAGGGTTATAAAGACTTAGGTTGTCTGCGCTCTTGGTTGCTGTTCAGCAGTAATCAAGCCGGCACAATGACCGAGTTTCTTGGCAAACATATGTACAACTGTATTCGACAAACAGATTATCCTGACGCCTACAACTATTTAAAAGGATTAGAGATTGTTTCCCAACCGTTTCAAACCTTGTTGCCCCAATATACATCGCAGAAAAATACCCTACTTGTGCTTGATCCACCGTATGTATCGACGTTGCAAAGTATGTACAAGAATGCAAGTTACTTCGGCATGGTTGAATTTTTACGTCTTGTACACATGGTTCGCCCGCCTTTCGTCTTTTTCAGCAGCTCCCGCAGCGAGTTTATGGATTATTTGGATTTTATAAAATATAACCGCCCTGACGAGTGGGCGGTATTTGATGGATTAACCCATGTAAGTATTGAGGCAAGCATGGGTAAAAACAAAAAGTATGAGGACAATATGGTGTTTAAATTCTAATAGTCTGTAAATTGCGTTTGTTTTGTCATTTTATATGTCAAAAAAAATGCAAAATCATGACAAAACCGCCGCCGTCTTACATACCGTCTTCGGCCGCCCGATAAATCTGTACGCCTTTGTTTACCGCCTGCATGATATCCGATGCTTGAGCCTGCACGGATTCAGGCAACAATGCCAACAGCGGATTTTGTACTCCGCTCATCACGCCCGGTGTCGGTAGCGGGTTATTGGGGTCGCCCACAAACTCGGTCAACTCAACATCCAACTCACGCGCGGCCGTGCGGCCTTGTCCGTCCTGTATCAGCGTGCGCTCAGCCAAACGCTCAATCACAAACCAGCCCACAAAGCGACCACTGCCATATACCAAAGCCTGTGCTTGTTGGCTCTCTTTGGCTGCCAGCAAACCTT